>JAKLHU010000680.1 GCA_022709995.1 Verrucomicrobiota bacterium
GGGCGGTATGAAGACACCGGATTGAAAACGCATGCGGTCTATTATTATCGGGTTCGCGCCGTGAACAAAGACGGCAAGGCCGGGCCGTGGAGCGATGTCTTCAGCGGGATGACCCGGGAAGAGCTTTAACGGCAGTCGGACTTCCCGGCCGGCCGGACCGCCGTGCCGTCGGGACGGGCACCGCCAGATAGAGCCCATCCGAAAAGCAAAGTTGGGTTTTGCGAGGGGGAGGAAAGGGCCGCGGTCCTTTCCTCCCCCTCGCAAAACCCAACTCGGCGTCAGAGAAGCAAGATTTTTTGCTGTTTTTTTGCTGATGTTGCGTTGATGTTATGGTGAAAGAGGTCTGCTGAAGCTCAGTCAATGCCGGAAAATACTAGTCCTAACTTTTCGGATGGACTCCAGTCAGGGCTGTGCCGCCTTTTTTGGGGGCGCTGGCAAACGAGTCTGGGCGCCTCTTTTACCCTCGCGCTTTATTCCAGTGCGTCTGGCGCAGGCCCTCGTAAAGGGCGATGGCGACGGCAT
>JAKLHU010000681.1 GCA_022709995.1 Verrucomicrobiota bacterium
GCCCCAGGCCCTGGGGCGCTCAAGCCTCGTTCTTTGGCGCGCCAGGCCCGGCCCCCGGGAGTAGTCGCCCAGTAGTAGGCGCCCAGTAGTAGGCGCCCCAGGCCCTGGGGCGCTCAAGCCTCGTTCTTTCGCGCGCCAGGCCCGGCCCCCGGGAGTAGTCGCCCGGGAGTAAGCGCCCCCGGGAGTAGTCGCCCAGAAGTAGGCGCCCCAGGCCCTGGGGCGCTCAAGCCTCGTTCTTCCGAGCGCCTGGCTCGGCACCGCAAGCATAGGCGCTCCAGGCGTTGCCGGCCCCTTGGCTGGTTTCGGCTTGGGGCGGCGCCCGTCTTCCCGCGTGCCCCCCAGGAGTCCCTTTCGGTCCACAACCCCTTCCTCCAGCTTCAACTTCCGGCCGGTTGGCCGCCATCTACCATGCCATCTTCCGTCCAATCCCTCGAAACGCGTTTTTTTCTGGCTTATATGGCGTTGTTTGCGCCATTTGCGATTTTGACCCCCTATTTGCAGCAGCTGCTGCACATCTATGGT
>JAKLHU010000682.1 GCA_022709995.1 Verrucomicrobiota bacterium
CTTTTTTGTCCATAGTATGTTCCCTCAGTTGACTATGCCAAAAACTACTAAACTGTAATATACGAAATGGTTCAATTTCGTTCCAAGCGGGTGGTTTATAGGACTTATGGGACTTATGGGACTTATAGGAATAATTAACAGGCCTGTCTGATATACAATGATTTGTTCAACAGCGCTAATACGTCCCATACGTCCCATACGTCCCATACGTCCCATACGTCCCATACGTCCCATACGTCCTATACGTCCTATAAGTCCCATAAGTCCCATAAGTCCCATAAACCACCCACCGCCATTCCTCCATGTTCTGGAACACTGCGAATATTTTGCATCCATCCATTGTTGTATAGTATAGTAAACAGTTGAAAGATATAATTAACGCAAGCCAACGTTAATAAAGGATTGTGCTTGTTACAAAACAGTTTCTGAGAAAGTGTATTTATGGAATTGTTGCTGATTTGCGGCATTGTTGTTGGCGCAATAGTAATAGCGGCGAAACGCATTATGAAAACAATGCG
>JAKLHU010000683.1 GCA_022709995.1 Verrucomicrobiota bacterium
CCTGCTCGTGCAGCGTCTTGTAATGCTTGAGGCTGTGCAGCATGGCGTGCGGCACAGAGTCCGGGTCGGGCGTCATGAAGATGGCGGTGCCGGGCACGCGCCCGATGCCGCTGGTGGCGATGTCTTCGATGAAGGGCTTGAGCTGCAGCGCATCGGCCGCCATGCGCTCGTGCAGGAGCTCGCGGCCGCGCTTCCAGGTCGTCAGCAGGATGAAGATGGCCAGGCCGAATGCCAGCGGAAACCAGCCGCCATCGGGGATCTTGACCGAGTTGGCGAGAAAGAAACCGAGGTCGATAGCGATGAAGGGCAGCGCGCCCAGCACCGCGCGACCCAAGGTGGATGCCGCCGTCGCCAAGATGAACGAGGCCCGCGTGCTTCGCCGCGAGGCCGCCGATCGCGAGATCGGCGCCGTGGCCCTGCGAAGCGATGTGGGAATGGCACGCGCCGCCAACCAGTCGGCGCAGGAAGCCGAGCAGTGGATCTCCGGCCGGCTCTCCAGCGCCGAAGGTGCGGT
>JAKLHU010000684.1 GCA_022709995.1 Verrucomicrobiota bacterium
AGGGCATGGCGTGTCCCCGTCCCAACCGAGAACGCACCGGCAGGTCACGTCCACCTGGGGCGGCGCGGCCTGTCCACCTGGGGCGGCGCGGCCCTCCAGGCCGCTTGCCCCAGGCTGTGTTCGGGCAGCCCTGTTAGGGCCTTGGCCGCGCCGCGGCTTTCACACCAACCTGCTCGCAAATGTCCACTCGTCCACTGCCTACTGACGTCCACGAATGTCCACTGTCCGCTATCCATGCAGGTGGCAAGCCACCTGGCGCTTGCCGGCCGCGCCCAGGAGCTCCGGCCGTTCGCGGCGGCAGATCGGCATGACGTGTTCGCAACGGTCGGCAAACGCGCAGCCCGGCGGCAAGGCGGTCAAGGACGGCACCTGGCCGGGAATGTGGGCCAGACGGCCGCTGCCGTCATGCAGGGCCGGAATCGACCGCATCAGACCGCAGGTGTAAGGATGCAGCGGCTCGGCGAAAATCTCCTTCACCGGGCCGCATTCGACCAGGCGCGAGGCGTACATCA
>JAKLHU010000685.1 GCA_022709995.1 Verrucomicrobiota bacterium
TACAGCGACTTCGGCAACACGCTCAACCCGAAGCTCGGCCTGCGCTATCAGCCGATGCAGAACCTGCTGATCCGCGGCTCGTGGATGACGGGCTTCCGTGCTCCGACGCTCGACAACCTGTATTCGCCCGTCAGCCAGACCAACACCGGCGGCGTGTACGACGATCCCAACTACGAGTTCCTCAACGGCGGCAAGGGCGTGGGTTGTACCGTGCGCTTCAACCCGGTGTATTGCGGCGCGCAGTTCGACGTCAAGCAGGGCGGCAACCAGAACCTCGAGCCCGAGACCTCGGATCAGTGGTCGGTGGGCTTCGTGTGGGATGCCACGCCGAACGTTTCTATCGGCATGGACTACTACAACATCTCGCTGAAGCAGACCATCGGCATCATCAACGGCGACACGAAGTTCCAGGACTACATCGACAACTTCAACTTCGCCACCGGCACGAGCACCTCGCGCTACGCCAAGAGCATCGTCAAGAACTCGCTGGGCTACACCGAGTTCATCGACA
>JAKLHU010000686.1 GCA_022709995.1 Verrucomicrobiota bacterium
CGAACGATCACCAGCTTGAGCGGGTCTTTGGGATCGCGGGCACGCTTGGCCAGCAGATCGCGCCGGGCCTTGTTGCCGATGTGCTGCTGCCACTCCTGCGGGTCGCTTGCTGCGCCCGTCATCACGATCTTGACTGCGCCCGCGTTGTCATCCGCACTGTGCCAATCCGGACGCAGCTTGACGATCTCATCGTAGAGTTTGACGCAGATGCGGCGGCTCATACACACCACCATCGCCTTGCCGTCGAGGGCTGCCACGCGATCCTCGAAGTGCGCGACCATATCCTTGGCCACCAGAGCAAGGCGCTTGTCGCTGCCGACCAGGGCTTCCACCGTTGACCACTTTTTCTTGAAGCGCTCCTGGTCAGTTTCGGAATCCTCCTCAGTCAGCTCGTCGACTTCGGCGTCGATCTTCGGCTTCTCTTCCTCGTCGAGTTCGATGCGCGCCAGCCGCGACTCGTAGTAGATCGGTACGGTAGCGCCGTCCTCGACAGCACGGCTGATGTCGTAG
>JAKLHU010000687.1 GCA_022709995.1 Verrucomicrobiota bacterium
CCGTAGAAGGTGGAGTCCACCTCGACGATGGGGAAATGGCGAGCGTAGAACTCCAGGCGCTCCTTCGCGCTCATGATCCTGCTGGGATAGAAGCGCTCAGAGGCGATCAGCGTGGGATCGGTCCACGAGCAGGTGCCGGTGAGGATGCGCGCGGTCATGGGCTGTCTCTTCTCCCGCCGGGGGCGGCCTTCCTGCCAGCATGCCCCAGTTGACTCCGCGCCTACCACGGCGGATACGGCGGCCGGAGCCCGCACCTGCCGCTCCTCGCCGGCAGCGGCGTCACGTTGACCGCCCCGCGACCGGAATCTATACTTCTGCGTCGCACCGCGTCCGTGACGCGGTCGTGCTCCCCGCGTGTCGGAATGGCGGAATTGGTAGACGCGCTAGGTTGAGGGCCTAGTGAGGGATAACCTCATGGGGGTTCAAGTCCCCCTTCCGACACCACCTCCGCCCTTTCCTCCAAGCTCCTGCGCTGCCCTCGCGCCGATGCCGTCGCAGCGGGTCAGGC
>JAKLHU010000688.1 GCA_022709995.1 Verrucomicrobiota bacterium
AGCTGATGACGCAGCTGTTCGCGGCCATGCAGCTGCGCGACGCCGAGCTGGCGGCGCGCATGGACAAGATCGAGATGCGCGACTCCGAGCGCGTGCGCGGCGGGCGGTAGTGCGCCTCTCCACGCACTTCACCCTGGCCGAGCTGCAGGTGAGCCAGCTTGCCGCGCGGCGCGGCGTGCCCAACCTCATCCCGCCCGAGCTGCTGCCCGCCGCGCGCGAACTGGCGCAGATGCTCGAGGGCATCCGCTGGGCGCTGAGTGAAGAGGCGGGGCGCGACTGCCCAGTGATCGTGAGCAGCGGCTACCGCAGCGCCTGGCTCAACGAGGCCGTCGGTGGCGCGCAGAACTCCGACCACCTGCGCGCCCAGGCGGCCGACATCATTTCCCCGGCCTACGGCACGCCCTTTGAGGTGGCGCGCCTCATCGCCCGGCACCTGGACGTGCTGGGCGTGGGCCAGCTCATCCACGAATACGGCGCCTGGGTGCACTTGAGCACGCGCCGCCC
>JAKLHU010000689.1 GCA_022709995.1 Verrucomicrobiota bacterium
CCTTGTAAGGGACGAAAACGCCGCAGCCATATTGGCGGTGGCTGCCCAAACCCGCGTATTGCAAGTGAAGCGAATCTTCCGGCTTGAGATCGTGGATCACCAGGCTGAAACCCTGAATCTGCGTGGCGAAATCGGCCAGGCTGTTGTGTCGACCGCAGATCAGGTTTGCGGCAATGCCGAGATCCGACAAGGTGGCCGCCACCTCATCGACGAAGACCACCTCATCCGCGGCGCCAACCACCAGGTGCGCATGGATCGTCGGATAGGGCTGTATTTCGCGCAGCCTGCCATTCGTCAGCCGCAGCGCGAGGCCGTCGAGTTCCAGTTCCTGACCGGACAGTGACGCCACCTCTGCGGCCAGTGGCGTGGGCAGCCGGACGACCAGCTTGGCACGCTTGGGCAAGAGCATTCCGGCTTCGCTCCCGGTAGTGCGCAGCGGCAGGACACCGACCGAAGCATCCCCGACCAGGGCCGGAACGAGGCGTAGGAGTTCCGACCAGAGG
>JAKLHU010000069.1 GCA_022709995.1 Verrucomicrobiota bacterium
CGTCGTCCAGGGCAAGGACGATGTCATTGAACGCGTGCTGGTTGCCCTGCTCAGCGATGGACATGTCCTGCTCGAGGATGTCCCCGGTGTCGGCAAAACCAAACTGGCCAGAGCCCTGGCACGTTTTTTGTGCACCGACTTCAAGCGCATTTAGTTCACTTCTGATATGCTGCCCAATGATGTCTCCGGTGTCAGCATCTTTAATGACGCCATCAAGAGCTTCACTTTCATGCCCGGGCCGGTCTTCGCCAATGTCGTGCTGGCCGACGAGATCAACCGCGGCACGCCGCGGGTGCAGTCCAGCCTGCTCGAATGCATGGCCGAGTCCATGATCACCGTCGACGGCAACCAGCACGTGCTGCGCAAGCCCTTTTTCGTGATTGCGACGCAGAATCCGGTGGACTTCCACGGCACCTATCCGCTCCCGGAAGCGCAGCTGGACCGTTTTCTGATGCGCCTCAACATGGGCTATCCGCTGCCGAACGTGGAAATGGACATTCTCCTGACCCAGGCGGCCGTCAACCCGATCAACGTGATTTCGCACGTCGCCGAGGGCAGCGACATCATCCACTGCCAGTCGCTGATCCGTTCCGTGCATGTGTCCGAGCTGGTGCGCGACTACATCGTGACGGTCATCGCCGAGACACGCCAGCACCCGGCCTTCAACTACGGGTGCAGCCCACGCGCCTCGCTGGCCCTGATGCGCGCCAGCCAGGCCTTGGCGGCCATCAACGGCCGCGACCACGTGCTGCCGCGCGATGTCCGCGACCTGGCGCCAAGCGTGCTCGCCCACCGCATGCCGCTAAAGCTGCAGGCACGTTCCGAATGGCCGTCTTCGATCAGCGTCATCGAAGCCATCCTGGCCCAGCTTCCCATGGAGAAATGGGAAAAGGACATCACGTCCTGAGGTTGCGGGGGGAGGGTTTCAAGACATGGCACGTTTCATCTGGCCAACCACACGCGGATGGGTGCTGGCATTCGGCGGCATCGCCTGGCTGCTGGTCGCCATGGTCAACCACACCCTGATCGCCCTGCTCATTGCCTGGACCGCGATCTGTCTGACCGTCGCCAGCCTGGTCAGCGCCCTGCTCTCCCTGCATGGCTTCCGGGTGAAACGCGGGCCGACCGACCAGGCCACCGCCGGGCAGATGATCAACCTGGCGCTGGCGATTGAAAATCCCAAATGGCGGCGGCGGCAGGCCATTGTCCTGGAGGAAAAACTGCCCTTCGCCCTGGAAAATCCCCTGCGGACGGTCATTCCGCCGATTCCGCGCCGGTCGACCCAGGCCTTCGACCGCCCGACCCTGGCCATCCGCCGCGGCGACTTCAAGCTCAACGCCATCACCCTCCGCGGCGGCGACCCGGCCGGGCTGTTCTATCGGGAGACGACCGTGTCGCTGCCGGCCTCCGTCATCATCTATCCGCCCGTCGAGCCGGTCCCCGACCTCCTGCTGCATCAGCACGAAGCGACCCAGGCGACCACGGGCGACCCCATCAGCGCAGCCGGGACCAGCCAGGACTTCTTCGGCGTCCGCGAATACAACCACGCCGACGGCATGCGCTACATCCACTGGCGCAGCAGCGCCAAGTTCGGCAAATTCATGGTGAAGGAATTCGAGCGCAACGCGGTGATGTCGGTCGCCGTCCTGCTGGATGCCCACGAGCAGCTGGTCAGCGACGGCTCCTGGTCGAACCTGGAATACCTGGTCCGCGCGGCGGCCAGCCTGAGCTACCACTGCTCCGACTTGTACTGCTCGTTCGCGTTCGCCGCCGGCGGGTCCCGGCCGACCGTGCTCATGCCCAAGCCCGCCAGCCAAACCCATCCGCAGGTGATGTACGCCCTGGCCACCTTGACTCCGGGCAACGTCCGCCTGCACACTCTGCTCGAAGACCTCGGCCGCGCCCTGCCGGGCAACACGGTCGTGTTCTGTCTCAGCCTCAGCGCCGACAACCTCCACCTGCGCAACGCCCTGGAAGCCCTGGTCGGCCAGGGCATGGACGTGCGCTGGTACTACGCCGGCAAAAAAGCCTTCTCCCGGCCGAAAAACGCCCGCCGCGCCGACGCCGACCACGCCGCCTCCCCCCCAGCGCCGGCCATCCTCACCCCCATTCAACTCACGCCGGACATGAGCCTGGCCCAAGCCCTGACCGTATCGCCGAACTGATGTCCGCCGCCCGGCCCCGCCGCCAGGCGCCCCGCCCCGCTTCAACCATTGCCCCATCGCCATGCCAGACCACCCAGCCCACTCCCAAGCCGAGATATCCCTGTCACTGCAGGCCAGCTATCTGGCCTTGTATCTGACCGGGGTCTTCTGCGCCCTCTGGGGAAAAGGCTATTCGCCCCTGACGTTCGCCGTACTCGGCGCGGCGCCCGTCGCCATGCTGCTGTCCCGGATTCCCAAAAAGTGGTTTCCGGAACTGCTCCGGCAGCTGGTCCAACTGGGCATCGGCGCCGTCGCCATCGCCTGGTTCAAGCACCGCGCGCCCGACAATCCTCTCGACATGGCCCTGATTGAGTGCGCCGCCATCATCGGCGTCGCGCTGCTGGTCGGCGGCGTGCTGCGCGAGCACTCGCTGCTGGCTGTTCTCAGCATCGCCCTGGCCGGCTATGGCGGCCTCACGCCGGGACGGCCCTTCTACTTCCCGGCCTTTACTTTGGCCGCCGCAGTCTGCATCACCATCCTGTACCAGACCAGAACGCTGCTGCTGACCGCGGTCGGCCAGACCCGTCCCGCGCCCCTGCCCAGGCACCGCTCCACCTGGGAGTACCGCATCTCCCACTTCAGCATCGTCGTTGTCCTGGTCATGGTCTGCCTGGCGCAATTCCCGCTGCGCGAGAAGCTCCGCACCCGCGGCATCGCGCCGGTGTCCTTCCATTCCGAGCAAGACCTGGAATTCCCGGAACTGTGGCGGGACTGGTTCCAGCCGACCAAATACATCCTCACGCAGGGCAAAGCCAAGCACGAAGCCGACGGCACCAAAAATCCGACTCTGACGGAAAAGCCCTCCGAGGCCCATGTGGCCAACGGCGACCCGAAGAGCCTGGACGCCCGGGACGGCAACGGAGGCGGCGCCGCCATGGGCACCGACCTGGTCTTCCGCGCCTACTCCCCGGCCAAGCTCTACTGGGTCATGCAGATCTATGATTCCTATGACGGCAACACGTGGTCGCGCTCGCCCAGCCTCCTGGAAGGAAAAAACAGCCTCGACACCTACGAGCCGCTGGACAGCATGGAAATCGTCCAGAACATTTCCCTGGAGAAGCCCCTGTCCCTGCGCCTTCCCTACGCCCATAAGCTCAAGCAGGCCGCCCTGCGCAACCAAAGCAATCGGGCGCAAGACCCCATCAGCGCCATCCTGCAGCGCCCGGACGCCATCTCGCTGGTGCTCAAAAGCAGCAGCATCCCCGACCCGCCCTGGCACTACCGCGTCCAGTCGCATGTCCCCATCCCCGACCTCCGCCTTGAACCGAAAGCCTGGCAGGAGCCGCCGCGCAATTTCGGCTGGAACTGCCGCAGCCTGCCGCCAAAAATCATCACCCCGCGCCTGCGCCAGCTCGCCCTCGACCTGACGGCGGACGCCGACACCCCCATGGCCAAGGCCGACGCCCTGCGCGACTACCTCCGCCACAACTTCAAGTACAACCTGGAGGCACCGCCGATTCCGGCCGACCGCGAAGTCGTCGATTACTTTCTTTTTGAAAGCCGGGAGGGTTATTGCCAGCATTACGCTCAGGCGCTGGTCATCCTGGCCCGCCTGGCCGGATTGCACGCGCGCCTGGCCACCGGCTATTCGCCCGGCAAGTACAACGTCCTGGCCCATTATTTCGAGGTGTATGAATACCATGCCCACGCCTGGACGCAGATTTTCGTGGAGCCCTACGGCTGGCTCACGTATGACGGCGTCCCCCCGGGCAATCTCCGCCTGCAGGAAGGCCCGAACATCCTCCAGTCCATCCTGGACCCCTTCGGCAACACCTGGGGCGACCGGCCGCCGGAGTTGTCCTACAAGCCCCCGCAAGGATATGTGTCGGTCCAGACCACGCAGAAAAAACTCCAGGGACAGGAGGGCAAATCGACGGAGAGCGCGGCGGAAACGGCCGCCGCCGACAAGAAAATCTCCCGGACCGAAGCCCTGTACGATGAAATCATGACCAAGGCCGTCCTGGACAACAACACCACCGAGCCGGACATCAACCAGCTCGCCAGAGCCGCCGTCGACGTCATCAAGAAACGCCTGAACGACAGCGTCAACAATGCCTTCGCCGGGGCCAAGGCCTCGATTCTGGGGCTGTATAACCGCGCCATGTCGGCGGTCGGCACAGCCCTGGCCTGGCTGCATCGGCTGACGATTGCCGATTACCTGGTCGGCGCCGCCATCTTGGCCGTCGTCGCCGGCTTCTGGAACTCCCGCTGGAAAATCCGTCGCTGGGCCAGAGTCCACTGGCGGAGCTACTGCTGCCGCCGCCTCTGGAAAAAGATCACGTCCGGGTCCATGCCGCCGGAAGCGGAAATATCCTGCTGCCAGAAGCTGGCCGGCGACCTGATGGACCTGGCGCATTTTCACCGTCCGCCCCAAGTTGATCTTCTGGAGCGTGCCGATCTCATCCCCGTGCCGGGCCTCGGCTTGAGCGAGGACTACCGGATTATAGCGCAGGCGGCGGCCAAGACCTGGTACAGCCGGCGCCGGCCGGACGCCGCCACCGTGGCGGACGTCCGCGCAGCCACCCGGCGATTCTGTCTCAAAATCAACGCCGTCATGAAAAAATCGGCGCCATATAAAACGGCCGCCGCGGGGTAAGTCCAGCCGCACGGTTGGCTCGCCGCCCGGCCGACGTTGCTCTCTTTGCCTCCAGCCGGCTGGAGAAAAGGAGGAAAGGCTGTCTTTGCCGGCCGAAACAGCATTCCACGTCGCCTCGCCTCGCCCCCCGGGAGAAACCACCCATGCCGCCGCTGCTGCAACTGACCGATCTTGCCGCCGGCTACGGCCACCGTCATCTCGTCTTTGCCGATTTCAGCCTGACGCTGGAGCGCGGCCAGGCGGCCTGCCTGTACGGCCCCTCCGGGAGCGGCAAGACAACGGCTCTGATGACGGCGGCCGGCCTGCTCCGCCCCCGGCGCGGCACCGTCCAGCACACCGCCCGACGCCTCGCCTTCGTTTTTCAGGACGACTGCCTGCTGCCCTGGCGCAATGCCCGCGACAACATCATCTTCGCCCTGGCGCGCGATTTTTCCGCCGCCGAGGCCGGCGAGCGCGCCGACGCCTGGCTGGACCACTTCGGGCTCGCGGCCGACCGCCGGAAAATGCCTGGCGACCTCAGCGGCGGCATGCGCCGCCGGGTCAACATCGCCCGCGCCCTGGCCGGCGACCCGGACCTGCTGTTTCTGGACGAGGCCCTGAGCTATCTGGACGAAGCCATGGCCGCCCGCTGCCTGCAGGCGATTGCCGATTGGCAGGCCGCCACCAACGGCGGCATCCTGGCCGTCACCCACGACCGGTCGCAACTGCAGCTTCTTCGTCCCGCCATCGTCCCCTGGCCCCCGGCGGCGCCCCCGGCGCCGCCGGCGGAGTGACCGCAGTTCAGCGCGTCAAGGCATACAGCAGGATGTTCGTGCCGAGGCGCGTATAGAAGGCATGCGCGAAGTCGCTGATTTCCCGGCTGGCGTAGTAGCGGAACACGCGCCACTGGCCGCCGGGCTCATTGGCCCAGGCCGGCATCGCCGCGTCCTGGCAATAGATGACGTCCTTGCCGCCGTCCTCCAGGACCACTTCGAAGCGTGGGCCGCTGTAGGCCGCCGTCGCCAAATAGTTACCCAGCCCGGCCGTGCCTTCCAGCACCCGGAAGCGGATAGTCGTATTCCACTGTCCAAGGCCGTTCTTCCCCCAGCCCATGGCGACGATTGGCGTGGCCAGCACGGCGATCCGGCCCCGCCGGCGCAAGGCGACGGCGGAGTACGTGCCGTCGGGCCATTTTTCCTGCTCAGTATAGCTCTTCACCGTGTCCGGCAGCAATGAGGTATCGGGAAGGCCCTGGTAAAAGGCCCGGAACAACGGATCGGAGCGCCGCAGCGGCTGAAATTCCGCGTCCGGGAAGATCGGGGCAAAAGCCGTCTTCAGTTCCGGGCACGCGTCCCATTCGGCGTAGCTGTGATGCTGCCCATATTCAGGATGTTCGCGCAGAAACGACGCCGTGATGCCGGCATCGATGTACAGGAAGCCGCCCCGGTCCAGATAACCGCGCAGCAGCTCGGCCTCGGCCGCGCTGAACGTCCAATCCGCGCGATCGGCGAAATTGGCATAGACAAACGGGCATTCCAGGAGCCGCTCATCCGCAAAATCGTTGATGGCGACCGGCTCGGAAACCACGTTGACGTGGGCCGACTCCGCGACATGACGAAGCAGCGACGGCAGGGCGTTGGCGTAATTGCGCAGATAATAGTCGGTAGCGGGGACCAACTGCGCAATCCGCACCTCGTCCAGCGGCGCCGCCGGCGGCCTGGGCGGTTGCGCCAGCGGCGGTCCGGACGGCGCGGCCGGCGGTTCGGCCGACGCCAGGCCCATCGCCAGAATCATCAGGGCCGCCAGCCCCAGCCGCCGGCGCCACGTTGTCATTTCCATGCTCTTCTCCAGTCTGCAATACGTCCAAACCCGGCCGCCAAACTGGCTCGACCTACACCCCGAGCTCAACGGCGCCGCGCCGGCCCATCGGCCGCAAAAAAAGCAACCGCCGCCGGCTGGGAATGACCGCGGCCGAATGGCACAAAGCCGCCGCCGGCAGTCGCCGCCGCGGCCAATCGCCGGCCAGGTGAAAGAGGGCTCAGCGGCCGATCCCGGACGCCAGCGCCGCCAGGATGGCGTCGGCGACGAACGCGTGTCCGGCGGCGGACAGATGGACGCCGTCAGCCGGGCTGAACAGCGACGGCTTGTCCGGATGGTTCTTCATCGGGGTATAGACGTCCAGATAGGCGATGCCCAGTTCCTTGCCCAGCTTCTGCAAAACGTCATTGAAAGCCTCGACATGCACGGGCAGGCCAAAGAGGCTGGCGTTGGGACGCGTCGGCAGGGCCTTCTCGTGGTTGCGCCGGCAGATTTCCTCGACCATGGAGGCGCCGGAGATGAAGACGATGGGCGCTTGGCTCTGCTGCCGGATCTGCGCGATCACCTTGCGAAAGGACGCATCCTGGGCCTCCGGCGGAACCACGGCGACCTTGAGGTCGCTTTTCGCGGTGGTCTTGGTGTCATTATGCCCCAGGAAGATGAAGATCAGGTCATATTTTTCGTTCCACAGGCCGTCGTACATCTCCTGGCGGTGCGCCGGCCGGCCGTACATCCGGTCCTCCATGCGCGTGATGTAGTCGCCGCCAATGCCGGCATTGCGGAAGCTGGCCAGGCCGGGGAAGGCCTGGTTCAACCAGAGGTCGACTTTGTCGCAGTAATTACGGCCGCGGTCGAAATCTGTCAGGCTGTCGCCGAGATACAGGATCCGCAGCGGCTTGGTCAGGGCGGCGCCCTTGGCCAGACTCAACGAACGGGCAATGCTTTCCGGCGTGGCAAAGGCGATGTTAACGTTGGCGGTGGCGCCACCCGAGCAGACGGTGACCCGGCAGTCGGCCGGCTGTTCCGAAACGAACCAGGCGCTGGGCACGACGGCCTTGCCCTCGGCGGTGCTCGTCAGTTCATGGCACACCGGCGCGTCCTTGCCTTTGACAACGCTGACAAACACCGGCGCCTGCGGCAGCGTCGCCATGACCAGGTCCTTGGCTTCGCCCATCGGCAGCACCAGGTGCCCGGCCGGCGCGGTCACGAACGCCCCCGGCTGGACCACGGTCTCCAGGCTGACGTCGTCAAGAAACGCCTCGCCCCCGCCGCGCAGTTCGACGACCATGGCCAGGGCATTGACCATCCGCCGGCTCACATCAATCGTATAGCTGACTTTCTGCCAGGCGTCCGTTAACTTCGTCCCCTCTTCCTGCCAATCATATTCATAGGGCGGCTTGCCTTCCACCGGGGCGACGTAGCGGATGCCGCCCAGATGCAGCGTGCCGGAACCCCGCGCCCACAAACTGAAGGCATACATTTTCCCGGACGCGTCGGTCTGCCGGCTGCGCAGCAGAAGCCGGCCGAAGACAGTGCCCCGGGCCGGCGCCGAGACCAGGCGGATGACGCCCTTGCCCGCGTGCGCCTGCGCAGCGTCCTGGATGTGCTCCACGGCGCCGGCCCAGTACGTCTGTGCGTCCAACAGGGTGTTGCCCTTCTCGAAACCTGGGTCCTTCAACATGTTCGCCGCCAGAACGGCGCCGCCAGCCAGCCAAACCCCAAGCAAAAACATGATTCGCCTGTTCATTCGCTTGCCTTTCCATGATGGT
>JAKLHU010000690.1 GCA_022709995.1 Verrucomicrobiota bacterium
AGGCGGCCAGGATCACGTCGCCGGCGGTGCGCAGGGCGTCGGTCTGCTCCACGGCGTGGCCGAACTCCCGCTCCAGCCAGACCGCCAGGTCCACCTGGGCCAGGCTGTCCAGGCCGAGGTCGCGCGCCAGCAGGTGCTCGGGGGCGACGGCCGCCACGCCGCTCACCTCCTGCAGATGCCGCAGAACGATGTCGCGCGTGGCGGCGGGGGCGTCCGCCACCGCGCCGGAAAGCCGGGGCGGCGTCGGCTCGGGCAGCGTCCGGATGCCGCCCCGCTCCCACCAGTAGTACGGCACGTAGGTGTTGGGCGGAGCGCCGGCGTTGTAAAAGGTCTCGAGGTAGCGGTTCAGGACGGTCCGGTCGGCGGTGCGGGGCACATCCGCCGGCTCACACAGCTCGATGGTGACGGGGCGCCGCGGCGCGAAGCACCCGGCGTTGGCCAGCAGCACCTTCAGTCCGCGGAGCAGGCCGGCGGCCATGTCGGGATGGCGCCCCGGCGCGCG
>JAKLHU010000691.1 GCA_022709995.1 Verrucomicrobiota bacterium
TATCGATCGCCACCGCATCTGCGGCGACCGAGATACCGGTACCGGCGCCGACGTTGAAGTCGTTGCCCGACAGCGTGAGGCCGTTGCCGGCCGTGTAGGTCGAGCCGCCGCCGAACTGGGCGAAGGTGAGCGCCGTGCTGCCCAGGGTGATCGTGCCGGTGGTGTTACATACCCAGCGCGTTCCCTGGTTGGTCGTGCCGTTGCCGACGAAGACGGCCGCGCCGTTGATCTCGCCAGCGCTGTCTGCATCGGTGGCGCGGGTCGGCGCGCCGGAGGCATTGACGGTGTAGATGCCGTTTTCCGTGGCGGTCGTCTGGTCCTTGAGCAGGATGCGATCGCCGGTGACCAGCGTCACGCCGTCGACCACCTGGCCGTTGGCATAGGCCGTCGCCAGTGCGCCGTTGGCCGTCGTCGCGACGCGTACCTCGTCCTTCCAGGACATGCCGGCGACCTTGTCTTCGACGAACTGCTTGTTCGCGGCATCGGTGCCCGAAACCGGCG
>JAKLHU010000692.1 GCA_022709995.1 Verrucomicrobiota bacterium
GTCGTCGACCGCATCATGATCGAGCAGGTGCTGCTCAACCTGATCAAGAATGGCATCGAGGCGATGCACGACACGCCTGTCGAGCGCCGCCGGCTGAACATCGGTGCGCGGCAGATCGACGCGCGGCTGCTGCAGGTCGAGGTTGCCGACAACGGCCACGGGCTGGCGGAAGAGGATGTGGAAAAGATATTCGCGCCGTTCTACACGACCAAGCAGGAAGGCATGGGCATCGGCCTGGCGATCTGCCGTTCGATCATCGAGTTTCATCAGGGACACCTGTGGGTCGAAGCGCGGCACGAGGGCGGCACCGTGTTCCGTTTCACCGTACCGATAGAGGAAAGCGATGATGAGTGAGCCACAGCAAACCATCCATGTCGTCGACGATGACGAGGCAATGCGCGACTCGATGACCTGGCTGCTCGAAGGCGAGGGCTACACGGTGACCTGCTACGACTCGGCTGCCCGTTTTCTCGCCGTCCGCAACAACCGCATGCGCGGCT
>JAKLHU010000007.1 GCA_022709995.1 Verrucomicrobiota bacterium
CGAGCTGCATCGTGATCGTGCCGCCGCCCTCGCGCACGCCGCCGGCCGACAGGTTGCTCTTGGCCGCGCGCAGCAATCCCTGCCAGTCCACGCCCGGATGCCGGAAGAAGCGATCGTCCTCCGCCGCGAGGAAGGCATCGACGAGCTGAAAACCGCCATCGTCGCGGCCCTGCGCCAGCCCGCCCGCCCGCCGACCACCATGCGCTACGACCAGGACACCGACGACGCCATCCAGGAAATCACCGCCGCCGTCAGCCGGCGGCCGCCCCTGCCGGGAGAGCCGATTCCACCGCGCTACTTCGCCATCAAGCTGCTTGAAAACGACCCCGAAGTGGCCGCCCTGCCCTCCTTTGCCGGCATCTTGCCGCTGGCCGCCTCCTGGCGGAACCGGCTCACCCTCCGGCACGGCATCAACAGCGACATGCTCATGGCCGACTGCCGCTACGGCATGATTGCCGGCGCCTGCCGCGAAGCCATCGCCGTCAGCCATGAACGGCGCCAGCAGCTGTCGGACACCCTGGACCGGGTGCTGACCAACCGGTTTCTCGGCCTCCCCATCTTCCTGCTCATCATGCTGGCGGTCTTCACCTTCACGTTCACCGGCGGAGAGCCGTTCGTCAACCTCATCGGCATTTTCTTCGCGCGGCTGGCGGCCGGCCTCAATGAACTCTGGCCCGACTCCACCCTGCCCCTGTTCAAGGCCCTGCTGCTGGAGGGCATCATCGGCGGCGTCGGCGGCGTGCTCATGTTCCTGCCCAACATCCTGCTGCTGTTTCTCGCGATTGCTTTTCTGGAGGGCACCGGCTACATGTCCAGGGCCGCCTTTGTCATGGACGGCTTCATGCACAAGTTCGGCCTGCACGGCAAGAGCTTCATTCCCATGCTGCTGGGCTTCGGCTGCACCGTCCCGGCCGTCATGGCCACCCGCACCATCGAGTCGGAACGCGACCGGATCACCACCATCCTGATCCTCCCCCTCATGAGCTGCGGCGCCCGCCTGACCATCTATTTGCTGTTCATCCCCACCTTCTTTGTCGAACGGTACCAGCCCCTTGTCATGTGGGTCGTCTATCTGATCGGCGCCGCCCTCGCCCTCGGCGGCGCGGTCCTGCTGAAGTCAACCCTGTTCAAGGGCGGCGACGAAGTCTTTGTCATGGAACTGCCCCCCTACCGCCTGCCGACCATCCGGAGTTTGCTCATCCACATGGGCGAACGGGCGGTCATGTATCTGCACAAGGCTGGCACCATCATCCTCACCGCTTCCATCCTCCTCTTCTTCATCAACACGTTCCCGCGACCACCAGCCTATGCCCTGGACTATGAAGCGCGCACCGCCGACGTCATCGCCCAGAACCTGCCCTGGAACGAAACCGAGGCCGCCCTCAACGCCCTCAAAAGCCAGCGCCGCGCCGAGGAACTGGAATACTCCATCGCCGGGCGGGTGGGGAAAAAAATCAACCTGGTCATGCGGCATGCCGGCTTTGACTGGAAAGCCAGCTCGGCTCTGGTCGGCGCCTTTGCCGCCAAGGAGCTCTTCGTCTCCCAGCTGGCCATCCTCAACGCCGTCAGCGAAAGCGACGATGCCGACGACCTGCTCCGCGGCCGCCTGCGCGACTCCTACACGCCGCTGCAGGCGTTCTGCATCATTCTGTTCTGCCTGATCTCCATGCCCTGCATCGGTACGGTCGCCGTAGTCAAACGCGAAACCAACTCCTGGCTTCTCTCCGTCGCCCAGATCGCCGTCCTGACCGTCCTGGCCTTCATCGTTTCGCTCCTGGTCTACCAGGGCGGACTGCTGCTCCGTCTCGGCACCCCCTGACCAGCGCCTCCCATCCTCGAGCCATGCCCCGCGGGCGCGGCGGGCGCCGTCACGCCCGCCTGCCCGCCCTCCTCATCAACCACAACACCGGCCTCAGCTCATGTCCACCTGGCAACCCTATCTGCCCTACAACGCCCTGCTCTGCCGCTATAACGAAATCGCGACCAAGGGACGCAACCGACACCTTTTCGAGGAGCATCTGGCCGAAGGCCTGCAACGCATCCTGGGGGGCCTCGGCCTGCTGGACTTCCGCTTTCCGCACGGCCGCATCTTCGCGCTCCCCAAAGCCCCGAAAACGGCATTTACGCCGGCCGACCTCGACCTGCTCCGGCAGAAGGCGCGCCTGGTTCCCGGCCTGGTCTCGGTCTCGCCCGGCTTTCTGCTCCGCCCGAATCTGGAGGAGATCGATGGCGCCGTAAGGCAGCACTTCCCGACCGTCCACGCTGCCTTCCGCGCGTGTTCACCACCGCTGGAGCCGACCTATGCCATGCGCACCCGGCGCTCGGACAAGTCCTTCCCGCTGACCAGCGAACAGCTTGAACGCCGTTTCGCCGAACTGCTCCTGCCGGAACGGCCGGAACTGCGTCTGGACCTGCGCCACGCCAACCTGGTCATGGAACTGGAAGTCCGGCGCCACCAGGCGTTCCTGTCGTTTGAACGCATCGCCGGCGCCGGCGGTCTGCCGCCGGGCACGGGCGGTCGCGTCCTGGCCCTGCTTTCCGGCGGCTTCGACTCGCCGGTCGCCTGTCATCAAATGATGCGCCGCGGTTGCATGGTGGACTTCATCACCTTCCACAGCTCGCCCTATACCCCGCCGGCGTTTCTGACCAAGGTCTGCACCCTGGTGCGCAAGCTGAACGAATGCCAGCGCCGCGGCCGCCTGATCGCCGTCAACCTGCTGCCCGCCCAGCTGGCCATCCGCGACCATTGTCGCAGCCGCCATCGCACCGTGCTCTACCGGCGCTTCATGCTCCGCATCGCCGCCCTGGTCGCCCAGGACTTCGAAGCCATGGCCCTGGTGACCGGCGACAACCTCGGCCAAGTCGCCAGCCAGACCCTCCCGAACATGGCGGCTATCAACGCCGCCACCTCGATCATGGTCCTGCGCCCGCTGCTGACTTACGACAAGCTCGACACCCTGGCCCTCGCCGAACACATCGGCACCCACGCCATTTCCGTCGAACCGGCGCCGGACAGCTGCACCGTGTTCGCCCCGGACGACCCGGCCACCGCCGTCGAACTGGACGCCATTCTGGACGACGAAGCCGGCCTCGACATCGCCGCCCTGACCAAAGCCTGCCTGGCCGGCGCCTGCGTCATCAACGCCAATTCCATGCGCCAGTACGACTACTTGAAAATCCACCCGCACTTGGACGACCTGCCGGAAACGCCCGCCACTCCGGGTGCGCCGGCATGACTGCAGGCTACCAGCCAACAGGGACGAAGGGGACGGACGCGGTGGGATGCGGCGGGATCTGACGTATAAAGCACAACAGAACCCTTTAACAATGTCCACAAACGTCCACTGTCCACTAAAGTCCACTAACGTCCACTAACGTCCACTGTCCACTGTCCACTATCCTACTTGGTCCGGTACCAGGCGCTGCCGTTGCCGGCCAAGGGGGCGCCGGCCAAGTACATGTCCTGGGGTCTGGAGGTCGGCGTCGTCACCCCGGCGACATGGCCGTCAACCCAGAGGATGTTGCAGGTTTTCCGGCCGTGCCGGGCCCAGGCGGCGCCTTCGGTCTTGGAAAAGTTGAGTTGCATTAAGGTCGCCAGCGGAACGGAGGCCAGGTCGGCGGTATAGTCGCCCTGCCCGGAATCGCCGGCATAGACTTTTGCCGACGGATCGCGATAGTCGGACGTCCGGGCCAGCTTCTTTTTGAAGGTCGACATGTCCGTCCAGTTGGCGTAGCAATGGGCCAGGGAGACGCCGTACATCTGTCCCCAATACCAACTGCTATAGAAGGCTCTGGTGTTGCCAAGCCGTTCCGGACAGAAGAACTGGTTGTCGCCCATGCTGGTGCCATACGCCACGTCGGAATACTTCAGCCAGGACAGAATGGCGCCGTACGAGCTGGAATGGAAGTCCGACGACAACTTCGGCAATCCCAGGGCATACAGGCCTTGCACAAGGGCAGAGCTGGTCGCATAAGCCATTTGATGCGGCAAGGTCGAGTCCTCGTTGTCGTCAGCATACAAAAGTACGGAGATGCCCACCTGCTTCAAATTGCTGACGCAGGCGATGGCCCGGGCCTTGTCGCGGGCCTTGGACAGAGCCGGCAACAGCATCGCCGCCAAAATGGCAATAATGGCAATCACCACCAGCAGTTCAATCAACGTAAATGGCACCACTCGCATCACCGTCTTCATCTTGCCTCCTTTCGACACCCGCCGATCACCTGACACTTTCGACTTGACTATACTGGATTGTTTGGATCTGAAATCAGCCATGTTGCTGTTTTCCCCCACGCCGGCGGTCACGACCGTTCCCGCCGCCCTGGCGCTTCTCACTTCGTCGTGCTTTTCAAGATGAGAGCCAGATCGATCAACTCCTGCTGCAGGGCCGCCAGCCCCTCGATGTCCGCCTGCAGCCCCCGCCGCCTGATATCCTGCAACTTCGCGGTTTCGGCCGCGACGTCCCGGCCCCTGGCCTGGGCCTGCGCCAGATCGCGTTCGCACAACTGGCCCAGCTTGAAGTCGATCCATCCCTGAAACCAGGCCTCGCAGCGGCGCGAGGTGATGATCTGGTCCGAAGCTTCATCCGAATAGATGACGCCATAGTCGGCGGTATTCTTGCCCCCGTCAAAGGAGTTGAAGCCGTCGCCGCCGGCATGCGAGTCGAAATGCCAATAAGCGCAAACCGCAGAAAAATCGTCGGCCCAGTTCTGCCAGTACAGGCGGCGATAGGACAACGGCGCATTGCTCTTGACCAGAATGTGGTAGACCCAAAACTCAAACTTCCCGGCCGCCCGCGCCAAGGCCGCCAGTTCCGGACGCCTCTCCAGAAAAGGACGATAAAATTCAATGATGTCGGTATGCTCGGCCAAGCGCCGGAACAGTTCGGGCAAGTCACCGACCGCCTTCGGGCCGAAGTACGGATTGAGCATGGTCCGCACCTGCGGGTCGGCCGCCTTGATCGCTTTGACGGCAGCCAGGGCCAGGCTCATCGTGCTGGCCGGGTCGTCCGGCTTGCCCTCCGATTCGTCTTCCGGGTTGAAGACGACGCGATTCAGGCTCATCTGGTATTTGTCCTGGAGATGCGCTTTCAGCTGGGCGACCCAGGCGGTGAAGCCCTTCTGCCAGGCCGGCGTGCCAAACTCGAGCTGGCTCTTGCCGCCGTGCATCAGCGACCGCCAGTAGGTGTAGTCAAAGCCAAGAAAGAAGAACAGCTTCAGCGTCGCCGGGGTCATGCCGGCGGCGAGGGCGCCGTCGATCTGCCGGTCCAGATGGGTGAAGTCGGCGTCCTTGACGACGTTGCCGTCCTGGTCGAACTGCGGGTAGATGTCAAGCCCGCCCTGGCCGGGCGTGCCGCAGTACAGATAGGTGAACCCGTAGTCGCGCAGCGTCTTGTAGGCCCCGGGGTTCTTGACATAGTAGTAATTGAAGGAATCGACCGCGACGTCGTCCAAGTCGAGATCGACGATTTCGAGTTCCAGGCGGAACTGCTGCGGGTCGGCGTTGATGCACGTCGGCCGGACCTGCACCAGGGCCCGATAGGTGCCCGTGGTCAGTCCGCGCGTGTCGATTTCCATCCACAACGGCACGGTGCAGCCGGGCTGGCACCGGAACAGCGCGTTGAGGATCAGCGGCGCCAGCGGGTCGGGGATGGTCTGGGCCGCCTGGTCCTGCATGGGCAGGCCTTCCTTGAACTTCACATGCGGCGCCAACAGCCCGGCGTCGGTATCGGCGGCCGGCGCCCGGTTGAGGCGAATCGCCCTTTCCGGCAGCGGGTCCGGCAGCAATTTGACGCGCGGCAGCATGGCCCGGTCGGTCAGGTTGGAGAACGCGAAGCCGTAGATGACCTTGCCATTGCGGGCCATCCGCAGGCGGACCGTTTCCAGGGCCTTGGCGGTCATCGGCACCGGCAGGTTCGGGGGCGTGTTGGCCCAGGGCTTGCCGGACCAGAGCAGAAACGGCTTCCCGGCTAGGGCGATCCTGGTCAGCGAGTTGCGCAGATTCTGCAATCCGGCGTTGAGACTGTCCCAGCTGGCCGGGTCGTCCCCGCGCGGCGCCAGCTGTTCCTTGAAGGCGGCAAAGCGCGGCGCCACCTCGGCCTTCAGGGCCGGCGCGGCCGCCAGGCTTGCCAACTCCGCCTCCGCCTCCGCAAACCGCTCGGCCAGATACGCCGCCCGGCCCGCCGGCAAGAGCTTGCCGAACCGCGACGGGTTCGCAAACACCTGCCCGACCGGCGCCCAGGTCGACAAACCGCCCGCGGTCGGCCCGCAACGCGTCACATTGAAGGTGATGCCCCGGGCCGACTTCAAGTCGCCCAGCCCCAGCTCGGAAGCGGGAATGGCCAGCTCAATGCTGAACTGCGTCGGCGTGCGCACCGACCGCGCCTGGGCCTGGGACACAAAATCCTGGTCGGTCAAGCCGACGTCGCGATGCCGCAAAACCTGCTTCCAGCCATCGGCGTTGACCAGATATTGGAAAAACAACGGCTGGCCGCTGTCCGGACGCAGGAAAAATTCAATGCAGTCGTCTTTCCAGATGTTGTCGTTATCCTGGGTGGCGGACAATTTATACTCGACGCCCGGCGGCACCGGGCATTTGACGGCCAGAAACAGGGTCTGGCCATCGGTCGCCACGGCGGCCCGGGCGGCGTGGGTGACAAACTGGTCGTCGACCTTCTCGAAGGCGCCAAGGGCGGCGGCGGCCTTGTCCAGAACCGTGAACGGCGCCGTCCATTCCGCCCCGGCCCAGACGGGCTCGTCGAGATTGCCGTCCAGCGCGGGGCCGGCCGGCGCCGTTTTCAGCACGAGATTCGGGTCGCTGACCGAGGCGGCCGGTGCGGCGGCGGCGGGAATCGCGGCGCTCTCGGCCGGATCGACGACCCGGTCCCAAAGGCGCACGTCGTCGATCAAGCCGGTGAACTGCCGTTCATTTTTGTCTCCGGGGAAGGCGCCGCCCAGGATCAGCAGCGGATATGCTTCCGGATACGTCCCGGCCAGGTCGCTGAAGGCCAGGGCGCCCGCCGCCTCCTGGTAGAGGACGCCGTCGATCCACAGCTGGCACCGGCCGCCGGACTGCGCGGCCAAGCGCACGGTGTACCACAGCCCGGGCCGGAAATCGCGTGGTTCGCCCTCCAGGCGGAAGCTCTTCTGCAGCGTCTTGCCATCATCGGTCTTGACGCGGACCTCCACGCCGAAGCGGCCGTCCGGGGTGATGTACAGGTCCATGAACCGCCGGCTCCAGCTGTGGGCCAGGTAATAGACCAGACTGGTCGGCTTCGCGGCAGCCTGGAATTCGACACCCGCGCGGAAGCGCAATTCGAGGGTGAAAGCCGGCCACTCCATCGCCATCCGGGGGACTTGCCGCCGATGCTCGCCCGGCTGACATTGCAGGGCCGCGCCGCCGCCGTAGCCACCGTCAACCACAACGTCGGCAGGCAAAGCATGACCGCCGCCGCCCGGCGCGACAGGCCGACCATTGACCGTCTTGAAGCCGGCCGGCTCGAAATCCCAGTGGAAGACCGGCGCCGGCTCGGCAACTGCCATCCCCGCCACGGCCAGCAAAGCCGCCAACTGCTTTCTCAACATGACGCCTGTTCTCCTCGCTAGACCTGAAACAAATGTTCCCAGACCAGATGCTCCGTGCTCTGGCGACAGTCCATGACATACGGCGAATAAACCAGCGGCGCCGCGGTGCCCCCCCGATGCCATTCATCGGCGCGCAGCAGTAGTTCGACCGCCATGACGCCGATGCGGGAAAAACCGACGTCCACCGTCGACAGCGGCGGGCTCAGCAGGGCGCGCCCCGGCAGGCCGCTGTAGCCCATCACCGCCACGTCCTCCGGAATCCGCAGCCCCATCCGCAACAGCGCCGGATAGCACAACATGGCCGCATAGTCGGAATAGCACATCAGCGCCGTCGGCCGAACCGTCTGACGCTGGAAAAAAGCCGTGACCACGGCGAGCGTGTCCTTTTCATCATAGCGCGGCAGGGTGATGCACAAACCGGGATCGCCGTCCATGCCCAGGCTGGCCAGCAGCGCCGCATAGTCGTCATCGCCATAGCCACGGTGCCTCATGCCCGCCAGCCAGACCGTCGCCACCCGGCGATGGCCGAAGCCAGCCAGATGGCGCAGCCCGTCGGCAAAGGACGCCCGTTCGTCCGTGGCAATGACAGCCATGCCGGTGACCTTGTGGTCCAGCGCCAGGGCATGCGCCAGAACGACGGGCAGACGACAGGCACGCAACAGCTCCAGCAAGGCCTCGTGACCGTGAAAATTGCCGGCCACGCCGACTATCCCCTGGTACTCCTGGCTTATCCGCTCGGCCAATGCCATGATCCCCTGACGCGGAAGCTGGCGCATGTCAAGATGATCAATGCCAAGACGGTGCTGACGGCAGGCCTGGTCAACGCTCGGAAGAATATGCAGAACCGGATGATATTCCGCAATCTCCTCGGCGGCGCCGTTGATGAAGAGGATCTTGCGCGGCGGCGAGGGCACGACGCCAAGCACCTTCGTGCCACGGCGCGTGCTACGCTCAATCAAACCCTCCTCGGCCAGCCGACCCAACGCCGAACGCAACGTCACCCGGCTGACACCAAGCTCACGACAAAACTCCGGCTCCGACGGCAGACGCGAACCGGGAGCATATTGCCCAGACGCAATCGCCGACTGAATCCGATAATACGTCTGGTCTTTCTTCAACTGGTCCATGACATTGACGCAAACAACTGGAAGGGCATGACGGTGGGACTATTAGGTTCTGATAATACAATACATGATACAAATATGCGCGTCAATATGGGACAAATGATTTTGAGGAATTTTTATGGGACGCATGGGACGCATGCGTCCCATGCGTGGACGGAGGCGAAAAGCCGGGAAATCTGGCAGGCGGCGCTTCCCCCCTACTTCCAGGTCACGAGCACCTCTTCGCTCGTCTTCCAGGGGCTGACCGTCACCGTCAAGGCACTCTCGGCCTCGGCCCATGTCCACGTGCGGACGGCTCTGCCATTGACCATGACGGCCTGCGGCCGGGTGACAGTCCGAATGACCATGTTGGCGACACGAGCATCGGGCCGACCTGGGAAATCACCCTGGCTCGGATGAATGACAACCGCGTTGGCACGGCATTCCAGCCGGGTGGTGGCCCATTCGCCATCGCGATACTTGAGGGACTGCCCATCATCCTCATAGAGCAAAAACTCCGTGTCCGCCGGGCCGGGATAAACGAGGAAGGTCACCTCCTCGGCAAAACCGCGCTCGACATGCGGCTGGACCGCCCAGGTGGGGATGATGGCGCCTTCCCGGACCAGCAGGCAGCCGCCGCGATGGGCCGGGTATGCGGCCCGGGTGACCAGCGGGCCGGCCTGCGTCCGACCGGTCCAGAAGTCGATCCAGTTCCCGGCCGGCAGGCGCAGTTCGTCCGTATAGGCAGTAACCAGCAGGAAGTCGCCGAGCATGTACTGGGTGCGCACCTGGTCCCAGGCCGGGTCGTCCGGACAGACCATGGCCATGGCCCGCATCACCGGCATTCCCGACCGGGCCGCCTGCGCCGCGGTCGAATAGAGATACGGCAGCAGCTGGTAGCGCAGACGGGCATAGTCGCGGAACATCCGCTGGCCGGCCGGCTCCAGCAGCCACGGCTGGCGCCAGTAGGCCCAGTTGTTCAGCTGGGCCCAGGTCTGCAGAAAGCCGAAATGGATGCCGCCGGGGCAGAACACATCCATGTCGCAGGAATGATTGGAATGACCGGAAAAGCCGTGGTTGAGCATGGACGCCAGCGGCTTCGGTCCCCCGCCGGTGTCGCCGGCCCAGGTGGCCACATACTGCTGGATGCCCGTGTAGCCGCCCGCCGAATAGACCATGGCGCGCCGGCCGGCATGCTCCTCAAAACCACTGACCATCTGCTTGCCGTAAATCAAGGGGTAGAGATTGTGCATCTGCTCGTCGTTCATGCCGTTGCCCCAGGCGCGGTCAGGATGCTCGATCACCTGGTTCGAACCGTCCAGCTTGAAGGCGCAAGCCCCCTGGTCGACAAATTTCTTCAGGTGGTCGAACCACGGTTCCGGCAGGTCAAGGGGCGGCTCGGCCGGCGCCGCCGGTGCGGCCGCCGCCGTCGTTCGCGCCGACGGCCGAAAGTGGTCATCCTTCTCGAAGTCGTCGTCGTCCACGGCCGCCGCCGGCCGGGCCGCGTCCTCGGGATCCGCGCCGGCCGCGCCGGCATCGCCCCGTTGCTGCTCCTCCAGCACGCTCAAATCGTGATCGCAGCAAAGCCAGAGACTGAGCTTGTAGCCCAGCCGTCCCAGCGCCCCGATGAACGTCTGTGGCCCGTTCGGCGCCCAGCGCGGGAAGAAGAAGCGCTCGGGGTGCCATGCCTTGCCCGTGCTGTAGTCGTAATTCTTCGACATCCAGCCGGGCTCCAGGCCGATGACGTCGCAGGGAATATCCTCCCGACGGAACGTAAGGGCCTCGTTGACCAGGTTGAAGGCGTCGACCTGCTGGTTGCAGACATACGTCAAGGCGTACGCCCAGATCGGCAGCAGCGCCGGCCGGCCGGCGAGCGCGGTATATTCGTCCAGCAGCCCGGCATAGCCGTCGCCGGTGAAAACGTAGAAATCGGCATCCGACTGCGCCGCCGAGCAGACCAGCTGGTCCGGGTCCGTCTTGCCGACATCAATCTGGTGGCGCCAGGTCGTGTTCATCAGCAGGCCCCAATTGCGGCTGCTGAACAAGACGGGAATCGGAATGTAGCTCTTGACGTTGCGCACCCAGATCTCGTAGGACTCGCCGCGCCGCATGATGTTCTCGCGGCTGACGTCGCCCAGACCGTACAGGCGTTCGCCCGGCGCCAACGGCCAGGCAAGGCGGAAACCACTGTCGAGCCGCGGCGCCTCCGTCTGCCGCACCAGACTTTCGCCGGCCGCGTTGAACAGGCCGAACCGGCCATCGGTCCGGCTGACTTCCAGCTGGGCGCCCGCCGTGGCGATGCGCACGGCACCGTCTGATTCGGAAACCGTGAAATCGGGATTCGACGCCACCGGAAGATAAATCCGATAGCGGTTGAGAGCCGACTCCGTCCACGTCCCGCCGGCGCTGAAGCGGAGGCGAAACAGCCTCGCCGTCAGCACATCGACCCGGAGTCGCAGCTGATTACGGAGGGTGAACACCAGGTTGTGACGGTTCAGGGGGACTGCATCGGAAAGATGATTCATACTCATAACACGCCTTCCTTGGTCATCTGCAACGCAATGCCGTCGACGAGCGGAATTTCTCCCTGGGCCCGTCGGCCCCCGGGAAGGCTCTCCTTGCCGGCGCCGTCCGCCCCTCTGATTTTCCGCCCTTCCGCCCGAAAAAATCGTAAACGGTCACCCATTGAGAATTGAGCGATAGAGGAGTCAACGCTTGAGCGCCTCAGGGCCTGAGGCGCCACCTTGGCGCGCCTGTCCACTAGGACCGCCATTATCAATGGGTGACCGATTACAAAAAATCAGATTATTATACCTGCGTTCTCTTGATTTGCAACGCAATCCGGCTATGATAAACGCGTTTGCTTTGCGGCCATGGCCGAATTACGGCCTGCCGGTCAACCCCAACTTTATACGTCCTATCCCCCAACCCAAGGCTTATTGCATGAACACATTGCGTGGTGTAGTCGTCTTGATTTCCTGCCTGGCCATGGCCGCCATCAGCCAGCCAGTCTCCGAGCTGAAGGTGCTGGCCATTGGCAACAGCTTTTCCGGCAATGCGTTCCGCTATCTGCAGAACATCATTGACGCACACGGGAAGGCCAAGGCGACTTTGGGCAACGCCTCGATTGGCGGCTGCTCGCTCGAACGCCACTGGCAGGAACACCTGAAGTCCCAGCAGAATCCCGAACACAAGCCCTATTCCTACCAGGGCCGGAAAATCAACCTCCAGGATATCCTGGCGGCGGAAAAGTGGGATGTGGTGACGCTCCAGCAAAACAGCGCCAACAGTTTCAAGCCGGAGACGTTCCAGCCCTGGGCGGACCATCTCGCCGGGCTGATTCGGCAATACGCTCCCCAGGCCAAAATTCTTGTCCACCGCACCTGGGCCTACCGGCCCGACCACCGCCTCTTCCGCCCGGGCGCCGACTTCACGCCGGAGGACATGCACCGGCAAAGCGGCGAAGCGTATCGCCGGCTCGCCGAACACCTGCAGGCGCCCCTGATCCCAGCTGGCGACGCCATGTGGCTGGCCTTCCACTCCCAAGCCGTCAAGCCGGTCCTCCCCGACCCGGACTTCAACTATGAAAAACCGACCCACCCCCAGCTGCCGAAAGACGACGGCGCCCTGATCACCGGCTACAGCTGGCGCAAAAACGCCAAAACCGGCGCCCTGGGGCTGGGGTTCGACGGGATTCACGCCAACAGCCGCGGCTGCTACCTGATCGGCTGCGTCTGGTACGCTTTCCTCTTCCACCAAGACCTCGCCGACCTCCAGTTCGCACCGGCGGGAATCACTCCCGAAGACGCCCGGTTCCTGCGCGGCATTGCCCAGAAAACAGTCCTGGACAACCGCTGAACGCCCCCTGACGACAAGCAGCGCAACATGGTCAACACATCCCCAGGAGTGCAGGCATGAGACCCTTGAAAATCGCCGTCATCGGCACCGGCAGCGTCGCCAGCAACAACTATCTCCCCTTTCTCTCCCGCCAGGAACACGTCTCCCTCTCCTATCTGTCCCGGACCAGGGCCAAGGCCGAGGCCTGCCAGCAGAAATTCGGCGGGCGGGTCTGCGATTCGCCGGCCGAACTGATGGCCGACCAGCCGGACACCGTCCTGATCCTGACCAATGAAGACCAGCACTACGACGTCGCCTGCCAAGTGCTGGAGTTCAAGCCCAGACGCCTGTTCCTGGAAAAACCGCTGCACGCACGCCTCGGACAGGCCCAGGTCACGGAAAATGACTTCTTCGAAGCCCGCGAACTCATGCGCCGGGCCGAACAGCAGGGCGTCGAGACGGCGATGAATTTCAACTACCGTTTCTTCGAGGTCAGCGCCAGGCTCCGGGAAGTGCTGGCCGGCCGCGACCCCGGGCGTCTCCGCCAGGCGACGCTGTATGTCAACTATGCCTGCTGGAGCCACTGTCTGGATCTTCTCCAGCATTTTGGCGGCGCCGTGACGACCGTCCAGGCCCTCAACGGCACAGTCAGCTACGGCAGCGGCCGCCAGCAGGGCCCGGATTTGGCCGCCGCCTTCCGGATGGCCGACGGCGCCACCGGCACCCTGCTCGGCACTTCCGGTTCCGTCTTCAAATTGTCCCTCTATCACCTCATCCTGAATTTTGAACACGCCATGATCGTCGTCGACGACCTTGATTCCCGCCTGGAACTGAACTTCGACAACTCGAACTACCGCGAATCGTATTGCCTGCAGCCAAACGTCTCGCGCTGGAACCAGTACGCCGCCTCCTTCGAAAAGGCTCTCGCGGCCTATCTGCAAAGCCTGGAGCAGAATGCCCCGCCCCCCGTCCCCGGCCGGGCCGGCCTGGCTGAACTGCAGCTCGAAGCTGCCCTCCGCCGCTCGGCCCGCCTCCAAGCCGCCGTCAATGTCCAACAAGACTTCCCGATGCCATGAGCCGGGCCGGGCCGGGCCGGGCCCGGCAAACACCGCCGCCGGAACAGTCAGGGCGCCCGCCGTCCCCTGGCCCGCCATCACCAAGACGGCCACCTCACACCGGCTGACCAGCCAATCGCAACAACGACCCGGAACCGGCCGCCGCCGCGCCAACCCGAGGAAACACGAACATGAAGTCAGTAAAACTCACCGGCCACGCCGTGGCCGCCGTGGCCGAAGTCCCGGAGCCGATGCCCCAACCCCACGAAGTCGTCATCCGAACGGCCATATCCGCACTGTGCGGCAGTGAACTGCATGGATACCGCAACGATGGTTCGGCCAAGGGCAATTCCGGCCATGAAGCCGCGGGCACTGTTTTGCGCGTCGGCAGTGCGGTCACGACTCTCCAACCGGGACAGCGGGTCGGCGTCAGCGCCATCGCCGGCTGCGGTGCCTGCGCGGCGTGCGCTGCCGGTCGCTACACCTGGTGCGCCTCCTGGAAGTACTACGGCAGCACGCATGCCGACCGTTTTGTGGCTGCCGCGAATGCCTGCCACCCGCTCCCGGAC
>JAKLHU010000070.1 GCA_022709995.1 Verrucomicrobiota bacterium
TGGCGTCGTCATACGTCCCCGTCATCTGCGACTTCTCATCCAGGAAGCAGTGAAAATAATGGAAGATCGACGCTCCGGGCCGGGCCTGGCGGACCTTCTGGTGGAAGGCGGTGTGGAGATCCGGCCGGGCCGACTTCACCCAGGCCGTGCCATGCGACCATTCGCCCAGACTCTTGATGGCGCCGTCGCCAACGTAATCGGCGCTCTTGCATGTCAACCATTCCGCGATGGTCTCGACGCTGTCGCCGCTGCCGATGCGGTCATAGTCGGGATGGAAGGTTTTCACGCCGGGCGGGTACGGCGCCAGAAAGGCGTAACCGCTGGGAATGACGTAATTCACGCCCAGCAACCGCCGCATGGCATTGATCTGGTCGTAATAGCCGTCCCTGGCCGACAGGAAGACCGCGAAGGTCATGTCCTGGGATGCGCCGGGTCGGATGACCAGATTGTCGTCCCCGATCCCGTAATATCCCTGGGCGGCGAAACCGCGGAAATGGGCCCGAAACACATCGCTGAGGGCAAGCATGCCGATGCTGCCCCCGCTTTGCGGCATGCAGATGACCGAGGCGTTGATGCTGTTGGTGCCATTGCCGCGCTTGGAATAAATCCGGTAGCCGCAGATGCGGTATTCCTTCACCTCGCCCGGCTTGATCTTGTGCCGATACATCATCGGCAGATTCGCGGCGGTCAAATTCTTGATGGTGTCGGTCACGATCAGCGCCTCGTCCGCGCGCCGAATCGTCCGGGTGACGGCGAAAGTCGCCGTCTCGGCAGTGAAGGCCGCGTCGTCGCCGGGCGAGCGCTGGAAGTTGGCGGCTTCGGTGGCACCGAAACTGGCCCAGCCGGGCGTCATGGCGAAGTCGGACTCCAGCAGGTATTTCTGCTCACCCAGGCTCAGCTCCAAAGCGCCTCCAGGGGCGAGGCGCGCCTGATAGGGCACGGCCTGCACCGGCTCCGGATACAGAAACGGCAGTTCCGACGACCTTGCCACGAAAGCCAAAAGCGCCCAAAACAGAAGAAAAACCAGCCGGCAGAGCAGTCGTGGCCGGCCGGCCGTCATCGTGATGTTCATGTCGCCTCCGCGGTAATCGACGCTCGCAGTTCCCAGGCTCATTTGGCGTCCAGCCAACGGATGGCGTCAGCCCACTTGGTGCCGCCCACCGGCCGCGAAGAGCTGATGACGTGACCGCCGATCGCCAGCATGTTGATGGCGGTGCGATGATTCGACGTCACCCCGGGCGTCGTGCCGTTGTGAAAATACAGCCCGATGTCGCAGAAGATCTTGTTGCTCGGGTCGGTGTCGCCGGTGTAGCGGTTCCGTTGCCGGCGGATGCTCTGGTCGCCGTAGGTGGCGGTCGGATAATACGTCGCCACCCCGGCCGGAGCCATCCAGATGCCAAAATAGCTGCTGTAGCCGGGCTTGTAGGCGCCGGCCGTGGTATGATTGTAGTTGGTGTCGTCGGAAGGGCAGCGCCAATAACGCTCTATGTACTCGGCGTTGCTCTCCGAGGTGTCGGCCACCGACGACGACAAATACATGCCGAAATTCTTCGAGGTCAGCGCGCTGACCGATTGCGAGGAGACGATGGTGCCGAAGGTGGTGACGTCGGAACGGGTGGCGTCGGTCGTGGCCCGCCAGTCCTCGTTGTCCTCGGCGTACATCAAATTTGCCAGGCCGATGTGCTTCAACTTGTTGACGCAACTGATGATGCGGGCTTTTTCCCTGGCCGTGCTCAAGGCCGGCATCAGCATCGCCGCCAAAATCGCAATGATCGCTATGACCACCAACAACTCAATCAGGGTAAATTTGCGCATGGCTGACCCCCTTCGGTGAAACAACTCTTCCCAAGCTTGGAAACAAAGGACGACTGTAATTCACGATCATGTAATGACCTTAACATATTTTACCCCAATACATTTGCAACATCAAGTAAAATTTATATTTTGCTTGCCCGTAATCGGTCAGCCATTGCTCCTGGCGGCGGTAGTGGCCTGGCGCGCCAAGGTGGCGCCTACGGCCCTGAGGCGCCCAAGCGTTGATTCCTCAAAAACTCAGTTATCCATGGCTGACCGATGACGTTTTTCTTCTTGTTTTGGCATCTGGGCAGATTGCGCAACGCGCGGTCGGATCTATCTTAAAAGAAGGAGGAATGAACATGGACATACGGATACGGATTCTCGACAAGCCAGAACTGGCGCTGGTGCGCCGGGTGGCCGATGTGGTCTGGCCGGTCACCTTCCGGGAGATACTTTCCCCGGAACAGATTGCCTACATGATGGAGATGATGTACGCGCCCGCCGTGATGGAACGCGAATACGACGACGGTATCTCCTTCTACGGAGTGTTTGACGGTGAAAAGCCCGTCGGGTATCTCATCTGGGGACGCAGCGATTCCGCCCCGGACACCGCCAAGCTCCACAAATGCTATCTCCTGCCCGAATACCAGGGCAAGGGCATTGGCTCAATGATGCTGAACGAGGCAAAGGCCTACGCCAAGGAGGCAGGCTTCGCCAAGTTGCGCCTGCATGTGAACCGAAATAACGCCAAGGCAATCAAGGCCTATGCCCGCAATGGCTTCCAGACCGTGGCGACCGTTGACAAACCAATCGGCAATGGCTTCTTCATGAACGACTATGTCATGGAGGTCGAAATATGAAAGCCGGCAACCTTGAGGAACTGCCCATAGGCAAGGTATTCACCCTCATTGAACAAGGCCCTGTCCTGCTGGTGGCGACCCGGGACGGCCGCAAAAACAACGTGATGACCATCACCTGGAGTACCGTCCTGGACTTCAACGGCAATTTCGCCATCGTGACCGGCCCTTGGAACCATTCGTATGACGCGCTCCGGAAAAACCGTGAATGCGTCGTAGCCATCCCGCCGGCCAGCTTGCTGGAGACCGCCGTGGACATCGGCATATGCTCCGGAACAGACACCGACAAGTTCAACCGCTTTGCTCTGACCGCCATCAAGGGCCAGGCGGTCAAGGCCCCCCTCATCGGCGAGTGCCTGGCCAATATCGAGTGCCAGGTGACCGACTACGTTGAACGGCACGGGCTATGGGTGCTGTCTGCCCTCCGGGCCTGGACCAATCCGACGCTGACAGACCGGCGCGTCGCCCACGCCATCGGCGACGGGACGTTCGTCATCGACGGCGAAACCGTCAACCTGCGCGACCGCATGGCCGCGAAAATACCCGCGGGCGCGTTCTAAACGCCCCTCCAGCCGCTAGAGCCGACGGCGAATCCTGCCTTTCGGTCACCCGAGACGGCCCAAAGCCACCGCCGACGTCGACCAGGCCGCGGATGCCTGGTGACGACATCCTCCTCTTTTTTCACTCCGGCTTGGGCTGCAGCTTCCACCCGCGCGGAAGCAGGGTGCCGTTGTTCCCGCCCGTGGTGGTTGCAAGCATGAGGCGGACTTCGGGCCGCCAAGCTTCGACACGATGCCGTTGATCTTGCCGTTAATGACCATGCGGCGGATGACAACGGCCATGCCGCCAGGGACGAGTCATGGCATTGAAACGGAGAAAAGCGCAGGCCTCGGATTGCATTCCGGGCGGGGGTGGTATAGCTTAAGCTACATTCGGCAAAATAGCGAAGGGTTCGGCCGGGACTTAACCCGTAACTATTTCAAGGCCTGAAGCCGGATGCTTTGACCGGGCACAAAGCCCCGAAGGGCGGCGGACAGTGTCAGTTGCCCCTCGAACAAGTCTGGTGTTTTACCGTGCCTGCGCCAAGGATGATGCCAAGGCCTTAACTCTCCTCAAAAACCGAAAAAAGACAACCCAAGGACTCCGGCTGGCCACCCCCAAAAATGAAAAAACAGCAGTCCAAAATTATAATTCACGAGTAACCGCCACACCCTGGTGAACCACACCCACATCATCATTTTCGAGGAACGCCTTCATGAAACAAATCTTTCTGCTGGTTGCACTGCTGACATGCGTCGGCGCCTCCGCCCAGGACGCGAATCTGCTCAAAAACGCCACTTTTCAGGATATGGGTCCGGACGGCTTCCCCGCCCACTGGCGCAAGGCTTCCCCGCACTCCCAGTTCAAAGCCGCCGACAATGGCATCACCCTGTTCGCCGCCAACGGCGAAGCGGCGACAATCACCCAGGGACTCAACCTCGAGTCGGGCGTGCCGCATGTCTTCAGCTGCCAAATCAAAGCCGACGCCCCGACCGAAGCCCAGGCCTACATTGAATCCATCGTGACCTTGCCGGACGGCCAGAAAAAGTGGATCAGCGCCGGAACCAAACGCTTCACGGTGGATACGGCTTGGCTCCAGCATAAGATAACCTTCACCATCCCCGACAACCCCAACAGCTGCTATGTCGCCTTGCGCAGCGTCGCCGGCACGCCAGTGACGTTCAAAGACGCGAACATCCGCCCCTCGCTCATCCGGAAGCAATTGGGCGGATACTGGCTCCTGGAGGACCTGGCGGATTCCCCGGCCAACGGCGTCCTGGTTCCGGGCGGCAAGGAGGCGCAGCTGCTGGGCGTACCCGTCGAACCGGGCAAGACCTACCGCATCTCCTACACGGCCCAGGGCATGGGCGCGACCGGACAGGATTATCCCTTCCATGAAATCACTTCCCTGGTGAAGCCAAAAGTGCTGGGCGCCTATTCCTTCAACGACGTCACCAATTCACCCCAACCCAAAAACCACGCCTTCACGGTTCCAAAGGACGCCGCCTTCCAAACCGTGGACATCGTCTTCAGCCCCAAAACCGCCGGCAAAGTCCTCTTCACCGACTTCTCCTTCCAGGAAGTCATCCCGGACGTCACCGCCGAATGGCAATTCCACCTGACCGAGCCCTTTTATCGCAACACCATCTTTGCCAGCATGGACACCGGCCGCGTCGCCGGCGAACTGATCGCCGACCCGACGGCGGCAAAGGCCGAAGTCGCCATCGCCGGCCTGGGCTCGACGGAAATCACGCTGGTCAACGGCCGGGGCAGCTTCGCGTTCAAAGCCGAACAACTCGCCACGGGCAAGTACCCGGTCACCGGCAAAGTCTACGCCGCCAACGGCGCCCTGCTCAAGCAATTCACGCTGACGCTGGCCAAGGTCCCGGCCAACCCGGTTGAAGTCATCGCCAGACCCAACGGCTACTTCTACATCAATGGCAAGCCATTTTTCCCGGTGACGCAATGGCGCATACCCTTCTCCACCCCGGAGGCCTACTACTACAGCGCCAAAAACGGCATCAACAGCTGCTTCTACACCATGGGCAGCGACAAGGAAAAAGCCCTGGCCGACTTCGATATGGCCCACGCCCACGGCCTGAAACTCATCCTCAACGGCGGCACTGCCGGCAGCAGCGCCCCAGACGTCATGGCGCGGTTCCGCGAACGCGTGACCAAAACCTTCCCGCCGGAAATCCGCAACCACCCGGCCGTACTCGGCTATTTCCTGATCGACGAGCCGCTCTGGGGCGGAAAGCCGGCAGAACCCATCCGGGCCAGCTATGAGTTTTTCCAGGATTTCGACCCCTATCACCCCTGCTGGATCAACGCCGCCCCCCGCAATGAAAACCCGGAACTCCGCCCCTATGCGGCGGCCTGTGACATCTGGGGCGCCGACATCTACCCGTACCCGTACCCGAACACGCACTCCGGACTCGAGGACAAGGGCCTGACCAGCGTCGGCAAATACTGCCAGCGCATGGCCGAGACGACGTTCGGACGCAAGCCGACCTGGATGGCCCTGCAAGGCTTCGCCTGGGCCTCGCTCAACCGGGAAACGCCGGTCGAAAAACACCAGTACCCGGATGACACCGTCATGCGCTTCATGGCCATGGACGCCATGCTGAACAAATGCACGGGCTACGGCCTCTGGGGCACCCAGTACATCAGGACACCGTCCTTTTATGACACCATCCACAAAGTCACCCGCGAACTGCACGAACTCTCCGGACTTTTTGTCGACGGTGTCCAGCAAGACGACATCCCTGCCGACAACCCCGACGTGCGCGTCGCCGTCATCACACACCAGGCCAACACCTACCTGTTCATCATGAACCTGACCGAGAAGCCGACCGCAGCCCGCTTCAACCCCGGCACGGGCCAGCGCGTTCTCAACGTCTTGGCTGACAACAGCACCCTGCGACCGGCCGACGGCCAGCTGAACCTGCCCCTCCAGCCTTTCCAGGTCGTCGTGTGCGGCACAGCCGCCCTCCCCCCGCCAGCCTATGAACTCCCGAAGGCCAACCAGAAATTGGACCTGCTGGGCAATCCCTTCCCGAGACTCATCGAGGAACAGGAAGCTAAATATCGCAATACCAAATTTTATCAGGGCGACGCGGCCTGGGTCTGGGATGCGGCCCTGGCCCAAAGCCCCGGCAGCCTCTGCCTAATTGCAAAGACCTTTGAGGTGAAAGCTCCAGGCAAGACCGCCTTCCTCAAAATTGCCGTTGACGACTTTTCCCGGATTTACGTCAACGGCAAGCTGGTCGGGGAGACCGACGCCTGGAGCCTGATGAAGAAAATCGACATCACTGCCGCCCTGGTTCCGGGCGAGAACATCATCATGGTCAAGGCGGAAGACAGCGGAGCGCTGCCTTGTGGCCTCCTGGCGGAATTGGAAATCGACGGCAAAGTCGCGCTCAAGTCCGACGGCAGTTGGCTCTCCAAGCCCACCCAGGCCAAGGACGCCTTGCCCGAGCTTGGCAAAGACAGCCTGAGCACCTTCCTGCCGGTGGCCGTGGTGGCGCCCTATGGCGGCGGCGCCTGGGGAACGCGCGTGGCCGCGCAGCAATGACATGGCGGTAAGCCCGTGAACCGCCCGAAGAGAAACTGACCACTGAATTGAATCCCCGCTGGCTGTACCGCCGGCGAACGCCGATAGTCATTAGCCTGCGATTTCCATCCGTTCATCAACGGTTGTTTCTTTTTGCCAAATTTCGTTGAACCATATTGATTACCTGGAGCCCGTAGTTTTCCAACACCAAGGAGAAACACAATGAAGAAAATGCTACCCTTCACCCTGATTGAGCTGCTGGTGGTCATTGCCATCATCGCCATCCTGGCCGCCATGCTGCTGCCCGCCTTGAGCAAAGCCCGGGAAAAGGCCCGGGACATATCGTGCCGGAGCAACCTGAAGCAAATTGGCCTGGTGGCGACCATGTATACCATGGAATACGACGATTACTATTTTGTCAGCAACTACGGCGCGGCGGGCTGGTGGTACCAGCTGATGGTGAGAGACATGGGACTGGACTACAAGGTTCTCAAATGCCCCAGCTCCCCAAAAGCGCACACCGCCACCGCCCTTGACCCGACCTACGGCCACAACTACATGACCTATGGCCATCTGTTGCAGAATCATGTCACCTGGCCGGTGACCGTGTCCGCCCTGGAATCCCGGTGCGCAAAAGGCGAAAACCCCTTCATGTTCGCCGACTCCGCGGAAACCAAAGCCACCGGCATCACCTGGGACTCGACAGCATGCCTGAACCTGACGAACCCCACCTTCCGCGAATACATCGCCACCAGCACCTACGCCATGGGCGGCCGACACAACGACAGCGCCAACGGCGTCTGCAAGGATGGCTCCGTGACCAATGTCAAAAGGACACAACTTGCCAACGCCGGCAAAAGCTGCATCTATTTCCGACCCTACCAGAACAGCGGCACCTGGTACTCGCTCCAATGATTTTCCGGAGGATGACTGCCTCAGCCGGCAAGCCGCCTCGCTTTCCACAATGGCTCTGCATAAAACCGGAAAACAGGTCAAAAACGCAGACTCTGAGCGGCTTCCCCCGGGTGCGTTGGATGTAAACAGTCACCCGCCACCAATTCCTGGAGCATAAGCCGTATGAGACGTATATCGTCTCTCTTTTATTGTGACTTTTGGGTGGTTATTTTACGCTCTCCTTTCGCCACCCCGAACGGGCTGATTTCCCTCTGTTTTCGGCTTTTTGTTAACCTAAGTTCCCCAAGAATGCTTCCAAGCCAAGTAGGAACACGCACGGAGGTTGTAGCAACTAAAATCAAGAAAAAACCATTTGCATTACGTTGATGTAGAGCTATATTAGGTTGCATTATGTTTGTACAAACATCGACAACCACCATCAACGGCAAGCGTTACCAGTGCAAAACGGTACGCGAAAGCTATCGCACGGCCCAAGGGCCGCGCAGCCGCACGGTTTGCAACATCAGCAAACTGCCCCCGCCTGTCCAAGACGCCATCTGCATGTTGTTGAAAAATCCCCCGTGCCTTTTGGTTCCCGCCGATTCCCTGGGACTTCAAGACGCTCTTGGTTTTGGTGGAATTGCCGTGCTTCAGGACGCTTGGGAACGATATCGCCTGGACGATGTTCTGA
>JAKLHU010000071.1 GCA_022709995.1 Verrucomicrobiota bacterium
TACGGCAGCCTGAAGGCTGGACTACGTACGGCAGCCTGAAGGCTGGACTACGTACGGCAGCCTGAAGGCTGGACTACCTACGGCAGCCTGAAACCAAGCGCTTATCACCACATTTTGCACATGGACTATTTGGCCATGTCGTCCAAGGTCTTTTCGTCGAACTTCAGGCGCAGTTTGAGGTAGACGCCCTTGCCGTCATGGCTTTCGCCGGTCAGATCCGAGTCGAAGGCGTCGAAGGAATACCCGACCGACATCCAGACGTTCTTGATGACGCGGTAGCCGACTTCCGCGAAGCCGCCGTGGCTGATGGCGCCGATGTCGTGCGACTGCAGCATGCGGTAGCCGACGCCGACGTCGAACCGGTTGGTGATATCCCAGCGCAGGCGGGCGGCGACCAGGTCGGTGTAATTGCGGTCCTGGTCCTGCACCAGCTTGCCGGCGTATTTTCCGGCCACCTGGACCGTGCGGGTCAGCTGGTAGATCATTTCCAGCGAAGCGATGGTGCTGTCGCTGTCGGTGGCGAAATCCGCCGTGTCGTCTTCTTCCTGCTTGTATTCGAATTTGGCCAGGGCGCTGAAGCGGCTGTGGGCGACGGGCCGATAGGCAAAGCCGGTCAGCAGCCGGGAGGTCACGCGCAGGCCATCGTCCTTGAAGTCGTCGCGGAAAAGGCGGTAGCGGTTGAGCATGGACAGGTCGCGGTGCAGCTTCGTGGCCAAGCCGAGTTCGGCCAGCGTCGAGGTCTCGTCAGTCGCATCGCGGTATTCCAGCCGCGAGGTGATTTTGAGGTAGTCGTTGGGCAGGTATTCGGCGCTGCCGGCCAGGGCGAAGGCGTCGGGCTGGTTGGTGCGTTCGGCGCCGCTGGTGGTGGTCAGGTGTTCGGCGCTGGCGCTGCCGGAGAGGCTGTCGGTGAGCCGCCAGGTGTTGCGCAGGCCGATGCCCTGCTGGACGCTGCGGCCGTCGCTGCCGTCGGCCAAGCGGTATTCGCTGTAGCCGGTGGTGTTTTTCGCCACGTCGGTTTCCATTCCCAGGACCAGGCGTGATTCGGTCCGGTCCGTGTAGCGGGCCCATTCTTCCTTCGCATAGATGGCGGTATTCCGGGGCAGGCGGTAGCGGAGGCCGGCCTGGGTGATGTTGTGGTCTTCGTAGCGCAGCTCCTGGCGATGGCTGAGGATCAGCGACAAGTTTTTCCAGAGCTGGGTTTCCGTGCGCAGGGTGAGGGAGAGGGAGTCTTCGACCGTCTCCTCGCTGATGTCAAAGCTGGAGCGGTCGACGAACCGGAAGGTGTCGCTCGTCTGGGTGTTGATGGGCCCGTCGCTGGAGTTTTCGTAGGCCAGGTCGAGGCCGAGCGTCGTCTTGCTGATCTGCTTGTCGAGGCCGAGGCTGGTTTTGCGATAGAAGGCGTCGTTGACGGTGTCGCGTTCGTCCAGGTGCTGGGCGCGCAGTTTGGTGGTGGGGTCGAGGTCGTACTGGAGGTCGATGCCGGCTTCGCGGCGGCCGCCGATGGAGTTGGTGGCGGAGTCGTTCCGGAAGTCTTCGCCGGTTTCCTTGTAGTACGGGTGCAGGAGCAGCCCGTCGACGGGGCGGCTTTCCAGTTCTATCAGCCAGGCGGAGTCCTGGCGCAGGTCTTCCGGGCGGCCGTTTTTGTCGAACAGCGATTCCGACCAGGCGATTTCCGACTTCAGGACGGTCTGCAGCGGGAGCCGCAGGGTGAGGTCGGCGCCATAGAGCGATTCGTCGGCGATGTCGTTTTCCTCGACGATGGCAGTCACGCCGAGGTCGAGGGCGTCGGTCGCCTGGTAGACGGCCCGGCCGCCGTAGGTATAGTTGTCCTCGGCCGCGGTTTCGCTTTCATAGGAGACGACGATATAGATCGGGTTGAGGTCGCTGTCGTAGCTGGGCACGGGCGCCTTGAAGAGGATGGCGCCGGTGTCGTATTCCATTTCATAGTCGGTGCCGCGGGCTTTGCTTTCGCTGCGGATGATGCGGCCCGGGCGATACCGGTCGCGGGTCTCGACGACGACGCGTTCGCTGCCGTCGACCACCTGGCCGCGCGAGAAGTAGTAATAGCCGGAGATGCCGCGGGCGGGGATGGTGTCGACGACCTGGACCTGGTCGGAGTGGGCGGCGAAGCCGGTGACGCGGAGGCGTTCGCCGACGTAGTTTCCCTTGAGGCCGGTGAAGGTCCTGGTGTAGCGGGCCAGGGTGGTGTCGGTGAAGTCGGTTTCGTAGTCGCCATAGAGGACGTTGGAGCGGCCGCGGTCGAGGCGCAGGTAGAGCTTGTCGCGGGACTGGGCGTCGTTGCCGGTGCGGCTCTCATCGCCGTAAAGCGGGTATTGGTCTTCGGCGTCGACGTCGCCGAGGTTCTCGTCAAAGAAGTCGTCCTGCTTTGGTTTGTGGGTGTCATAGGCCGCCGTCAGCAGGGTTGTGTCGGTGATTTTGCCTTTGGCGAAGAAGGCGGTGCGGCCGCCCGCGTAGGCGCCGTCCTCGAACCAGTCGTCGCTGCTGTGGCTCAGGCCCCGGAGTCCGGAGTTGGAGCTGCCCAGGCCGATGGTCAGTTCGGCGGTGCCGACGATCACCAGGTCGCTCAAGTCGGCCGGGAAGAAGATGTTCTGTTTCTGTTCGACGGTGTCAAACGATGCCGTGACCGTCGCGTCGACGCTGGTGCGCGGGGCCCGGATCGTGAAGACGGCCTGCCCGTCGGGGCAGGTGATCTGGTGGCCGTCGTCAGTTCTGGACGCGTCTTTTTCGACGATGTCGCCGTCGCTGACGCTGACGGTCATGGCGCCGCCGGTCTTGACCGGCAAGCCGGCCTTGTCGAGGACGGCGACGCGCACGGTCAGCAGCGACTTGCCGTCGGCGGGCACGCTTTCCGGTTCCGTCGTGATGACGAGGCTGGCCGGTTGTCCGGGGCAGCGGACCGTCACCGTCTGGCGGCCGCGCACATTGCCGAAGTTGTCTTTCATGACGACTTCGAGGGTGTTTTCGGCGCCACTGGTCAAGTCCAGGCTGATGTATTCTACGATCATGACTTGCTTTTTGGGATTGCTGATGGTGCGGCCGATGCGCTTCTCCGGCACTTCCTGGCCATTGAGCAGCAGACTCAGCTTGACTCCGAGGGGGCCTTTCAGCAGCACGTTGACGTGGCTGCTGCTCAAGTCGCCGCCATCCGCCGGACTCAAGATGGCCAATTCCGGCGTCATGTTCTCGATTTGCTCTTCCAGGCTGAGCGGCGTGGCCGCGGGCGGTGCGGGGGGCGCTGTCGCCGGAACGGCATTCGCCGGCGTTGGCGCCGGAGCGGCCGGCGGCAAGTCGCCGCTTTTGGCCGGCGGCAGGCCGCTGACGGGGAAGTCGGCCTGGTACAGAGTACCGGGCAGGGTCACGTCGACGAATTGCGAATTGGCGCTGCCCAGGAAGCGGTTGCCGCCGGTCTTCACCTGCGCTGCCGGGCCCAGGGTTGACAAATCAGCGCGCAGGACGTGGTTTCCGGGCCGGACCGCGTGCAGGTGGAATTTGCCATGCTGGTCGGTGACGGCCCAACGGCCGTTTTCCATGCGGATGGTCACTTCCGGCAGGCCGTTTTCGCCCGGGTCCTGGAGGCCGTTCTGGTTCGTGTCGGCGAAGACTTTGCCGATGATGGTGGCGTTTTGGGTGAAGATGCCGAGGCTGACGTCCAAGTCGTGGACGGCTTCCAGGGAGCGGGTCTCTCCGGCGCTGTTCCGGCCTCGGGCGAAGACGCGGTTGGTCAGGGTGGTTTTGTCGACGTTCGGGCCCAGGACGACCCGGTAGCGGACTTCGGCGTCGTCGCCGTCCTGCATCAGGCCGACAGACCAGGTCAGGATGCGGCCGGATATGGCCGAGTCCTCGGCGCGGGCGCCATTGACCCGGGTGCTGCCGGGCAGATATTCCAGGCCGCGGGGCAGGGTGTCCTGGATTTCGACGGCGTCGACCGGACCTTGGCTGTTGCTCAGTTTGAGGCGGTATTCGACCGTGTCGCCGACGGTGGCGCTGGTTTTGTTGGCTTCCTTGGTCATGGTCAGCTGGCCGGCCGGCGGGTCGATCGGCAGGTCGATGGTCAGCCTGGACGTGTTGATCGTGAAGATTTCCGCGCGGCTGCCCCGCTGGACACTGCCCTTGGGGCTGGGGTTGGTGCTGGCGTAGCGGTAGCCGGCCGTCTCCGCTTCCACCCAGAGCCGGTATTGGCCCGCATCGACGATCGGCCATTCGTACTGGCCGTTGGCCTTGGTCGAAAGCGGATTCTGGGTGACGGCGCCGGGCTGCGCCGCCGGTTCCGGGAGAATGGCCTTGTCTTCCGGTTTGGGCGTTTCCCCGGCCGCCGGCAACGGCGCGCCGGCCTTCAGCAGCCAGACCTGAAGGTTGGCGACCGGCTTGCCGGTCACGGAATCATAGACACGGCCGCGCAGGCCCGGAGCGCTGGCCGCGATGACGACGGTGACGGCCGCGGACTGGACGGGCGGCAACAGGTTGTCCTGGATGGACGCCGAGCTGGTGATCCGGTCGTCGGGAGCGGCGTTTTCGGAAATGGCGACCGCGAACGTCACCTCGCCGCTGCCGCCGGCCGGAAGGGCGCCGATTTGCCAGGTGAGAACAGTGCCGGTCAGAACAGCCTCGCCGCTGGCGGAGCCGCCGACATAGACGGCGCCGGCCGGAATGGCAGCCGTGATGACGACGCCCGCGGCCGGGCCGTCGCCGGAATTTTCATAATGAATGGTGTAATGAATGACACTGCCGGGAGACGTGGTGCTGACGTCGGCGCTTTGGCTGATGCTGAGTTGCGCCGTGGCGCTGACCGGCGTGGAAATGGTCGCGGTCATGACTTCGGCGACGTCGATGGCGCCGAGCGTGGCCGTGTTGACAATCATGGTTCCGGAGGCGATGGCGTCGGGATCGCCGGGAGCATAGTCGGCCGGCGTGCGGATGGTGGCCGTGACGGTGCGGACGCCGCTCTGGCCGGGTTCCAGCGTTCCGAGTTGCCAGGTCACCAGGCCGCCAGGAGAGCGGGTGGTCGCCCAGGCGCCGTTGTCCGAGGCGCTGGCGAAGACGACATGGGAGGAGAGGGCATCGGTGAGCACGACCTGATGGGCGGCGACGCTGCCGATGTTCTGGTATTCGATGGTGTAGGTGATGGCGCCGCCCATTCGGGCCGGCTCGGTGCCGGTCAGGCGGACTAACTTGAGCGCCGGGGCGCCGGTGACGACGGTGCTGACCGTGGCGCTGGCCTGTCCCTGCAGGGTGCCATGCAGGTCCGAATACGTGACCTGAGCGATGTTGACGATCTCATGGCCGGCCGGAGCGCTGGCGGCCCGGGCCGCTGCCGCCGTCAGCAGCAGCGACAGACACAGGCGCAGAACGCTCCTGGCGTAGGCCTGGGCGGCTCCGAGCCCGAATCCGGGCGGCTGTTGATGGGTTGGCAGGAAGGAAGTCATATCGGGAAGTGCTGGAACGGAAGGCGTGTCAACAGGGTGGGGGACGTTGGTGACGGGTCCTGTCCCTCCCGCCGGCGGGCGCCGGCGGGAGGGCATGGGGTTGAAGCGGAATTAGTCGATGGTGACCTGGAACTGGACGATGAGGATGCCGCCGGCGCCGAGCGCGGCGCCGTTGGTGACCACGGCGCCGTTTTCATAGTGCGCCCCGTCGCCGTCGTTGACGTCGGTGCGGGCGACCAGGGTGGCCAGGGTGGCGCCAGTCTTGATGGAGCCGGGCACGTAGGTGGTGAACTGGGGAATGATGTCGGAGATGACGATCGAGGTGCCGACGCCGGTGCCGATGTTGGTCGCGGTGACCGTGTAGGTCAGTACGGTGCCCGGAGGCTGATTGCCGGTCGGGGAGGCTTCCTTGGCCAGGGTGAACACCGGCGCCGTAATCGTGGTGTTGTAGCTCTGGGAGTCTTTCACATTGGTATCGGTGCTGGAGGTGCCGGTGATGGTCAGAGTGCCCGTGCTCTTGTCGGGGGTTCCGGGCGCAATGTTGGTGGTGACCAGGAGGGCAAGGCTCTGGAATTGACTGAGGTTGCCGGTGTCGATGATGCCGTCGCTGTCGGTGTCGGTCAGCTCGTAGTCGCCGTCGTTGCCGGCGATGCCGTCGCCGTTCATGTCGACCCATAACGCCCAGGTGAGACCGGTGCTGGAGGTGTAGGTCAAGTCGATCACGTCAGGGCCGTTGCCGGTGTTGGTGACCAGCAGCGGATAGGTGAGAATATCGCCGGGATTGGCGGACTTCGCGGTTACGGTCGTCGACAGGTCGACGCCGGCGAGGTTCGCGACGTTGAAGCTGCTTGAGGTCGACTGCAGGGGCGGCTGGGCGTTGCCTTCGATTTTATAGTCGATCTGGGCGACGTTGGCGACGCCGGTGCCCAGCGGCACATTGGCGTTGATGGTGACCCGGAAGTAGATGCGGCCGGAGCCGGACGGGTCGGGCATGGGCTGGGCGTCGCCCCAGGTCATGGTGACTTTGCCGGGGTTGGTGATGTTGAAGTCGGCGCCGTCGGCGTCGTTGGCGTCGGTCTTCGGCGTGGCCGTGGCATAGGTGCCGCCGATGGCGCCGAAACGGATACTGCCGGGAACGAAGGTGGTGTTCGCCGGAATGGCGTCGGTGACGACGACCGACTGCGCCACTGCCGTACCGGTGTTGGTGCCTTCAATCGCGTAGGTCACCACGTCGCCCGGCCGGTAGGTGGGCGTGTCGACGATGAATTTGTTGACGGTCAGCACGGCGTCCTGGACGGTGAGCGTGTAGACGCCGGCGTCGGAGACGGTGTTGTTGAACTGGCTGGTGGCGGTCAGGGTGGTGGCGTTGCTGGTATGGACGGCGGTCTGGGCCGGGATATCGACTTCCACGATGACGTGGTAAGAGGCGTCGGCCGGCAGCAGGGTGGTGCTGGCGACGATCGTGTCTTCGCCGGCGTCGCGGATGCCGTTGCCATTGGTGTCAAGATAGATGCGGGTCGTCCAGGCGTTGGCGTTGACGGCGGCCAGGCTCATGGTGTCCGGGCCGTTGCCGGTGTTGGTGATTACCGAGGCGAAGGACACGGTCGTGCCCTGGGCGCCGGCGGCGGACGAGGTCGCCGGGGAGACGTCAACGCCGGCGACCTGGCTGACGATGGTGGTCACCGTGTTGGAATAGACGGTCGGGAGGGCGTTGCCGTTGGCGTCCTTGTAGTCGGCCTGGGCCTGGTTCGAGATGGTGGTGCCGGCTGCGGTGCCGAGGGCGAAGGCCGCCGGGCTGAAGGCAGCCAGGCCGATGAGAGCGAGAAATACCGTCAGGCGAGAGAGATTCTTCATGGTTCCTCCGGGGGTTGGAAACTTGGCTTCGAACAAGGCATGGATAATTTGGCTGGGTGATGGTGACATGGTGATTTTTCCTTGCGGGTTGAAACTGCCCTTTGGTGGTTGTTGGTTGTGGTTACATCATGGTTGAATAGGTTGTGGTGGTTGGTTTGAATGGTGATGATTTGTTCTCCTGTTGGTGTTTGGGTTGAGTGGATGCGATGGTTAGGGGTTCTTTAAGGGTGAAGTCATTTGACTTTGACTTTGTAGCTGACTTTTCCGGCGGCGCCGGGCGGGAGCGGGGCGGTGAACTGCCATCTGATCTGGGTGAACATGTCCGGCGGGGCGGGCTGGCGCTGGACGGTTCCGTCGGCCTGTTTGACGGGGACGGTGATGGGCAGGGGCAGGAAGGTCTGGCCGCCGTTGATGCTGAAGAGGACGTCAATGCCGGCCTCCTGCTGTTCGCTGCCGAGGATGAGGCGGGTGCCGTCGGGGACGTTGCCGGTTATGCCAGCGCCGACGACCGGCGCCGCCCCGGCGTTGGCGTAGGCGATGGTGTACGCCAGGATGTCGCCGCTGGCGGTGCTTTCCACCGCCGCCTGCTTGACGACCTCGACGCCATTTTCCTGGACGCGGATTTCTTTGGCGCCGGTCATGGTCAAATCAAGTTTTGGCGGGGCTTCCTGGGCGCGGACGGCGGCGGCCGCCGCCCGCATGGCCCTCGAGCGCGCGGGGCTCGCCGCCGGGGATATCGGCATGGTGATCTCCGGCAGCTCGGCCCCCGACGTGGCCTCGCCGGCCGAGGCGCAGATCCTGTCCGAGGCCGGCCTGGGCCAGCCCTACGACCGCGTCGACATGACGCTGGCGCCGGCGCTGACCGAGGACCAGAAGCTGACGCAGGCCACCGGCATCGCGCTGGACAAGGCGCCGCGCTCGACGCAGGGCCAGCCCAGCACCGAGGCCGCCGACCGCGCCAGGGAGCAGAACGA
>JAKLHU010000072.1 GCA_022709995.1 Verrucomicrobiota bacterium
CACCGCCGGCACGTCCGCAGCCGCGGCGCTGCGCCTGGACCGGCGGCTGGTGCTGCTGTGCGCGCTATTCGGCATCGGCTGGCTGGCGCAGGTCGCCTTCCTGGCACAGCAACTGCCGCTGCTGGCGCCCAAGGTCGGCGCGGCCGTGGCCACGCTGGCGGTGGCGGCCACGACGGCCAGTTCGAAGTCCGCCGGCATGACCATTCGCCGGCCGGCGCCGAGGCCTGGCGCCAATGGCTGCGCCGGCGCTACCACGACGACGACGGCCTGCGCCAGACCTGGAACGACCCTGCGGCCACCCTGGAAGCCGCCCCCGTGCCGGTGCAGAAATACCACCTCCATCCCGACCAGACGTCGCCTGTCTTTTATTCTCCTGCCCTCGAAGCCGCCAGCCGCGACTACGAATCCTACCGCGAAGAACGAATCTGGTTGATCAAAAACATGCTGGTCGGCGCCGTCAAAAAAGCCTTTGCCAAACCCATGCTGGGAATCACCTGGCAGATGGGCGATTTCGTCGGCAAGGACTCCAGCGCCCTCTGGCGCCAGGCCGACGCGATTGACATCGTGGTAACGCAATCCTCGTATCAGCATCGCCGGCCGGGCATGCCGCATGGCTTTTCCGTGCCCCTGGCGTCGTTCCGGGCCCGCCAGAAGATGTGGGTGACGGAACTTGACTTGCGCTCCTGGCTGCGCGAGACCTACAATGACGAACTCGGGTCCATGAAAATCGGCACCCCGTTGAACCTGGCCGAATTCCAGAGCGCCCACCGCAAGCTGCTGGCGCCGCAACTGGCGATCGGCGGCGCCGGATGGTGGTATTACGACATCAGCCACAACGCCTTCAGTCATCCGCAAATCCAGCAGGAAATCCAGCAGACGACCGCGTTGTTCACGGAACTCAGCCGCTTGGAAAACCATTTCCAGGCGGAAGTGGCCGTGGTCACCGACGCCGCCACCGTCGTGGACCAGCGCATCGCCATCAACCGCTTCCGCTGCCCGGTGACCTGGCTGACACAGTATCAGCAGTACGCCCTCGGCCATTCCGGCGTGCCCTATGACACGTGGCTGCTCAATGATCTGGTGCAATCGCCGCAGGCGGAAAACTACAAGGTCTATGTCTTCCTCAATTCCTTTGCCCTGAGCGCGCCGCAACGCGCCTTTGTCGAGCGGTTGAAGTCTGCCCGGCGCACCCTCGTCTTCAACTATGCGCCGGGCTACCTCAACCATGACACCCGCACGTATGACCTGGACGCCCTTGCCGCCCTGGTCGGCATGGCCGTCGATACGTCGTTCCAGGCGCGCGCGTTCCGGGCCGAAGCCGAGCCCGGCCTTGGCCTCCTCCCGCTGCAGGGCTTTGGCGACGTTTTCCGCAGCCAACACGCCCTGACCCTCGGACAGCCCTTTTTGCACGTGCAGCGCTTTGCCATCATCGACCCGGTCGCGGAACGCCTGGCGCATTACGCCGAGGATGGCGCCACGGCCATCGCCCGGAGGGATTTCGGCGACTGGACCGCCCTGTACGTCGCGCCGCCGGCCGGCCTCAGTCCCGAACTGCTGCATGCCGTCTGCCGGCAGGCCGGCGCCTTCACCGCCTGCGCCCCGAATTGGGCCCATGTCGCCGTCAGCGACCATTTCCTGTCCGTCTACGCCCTGCGCAATGGAGCCTGCGACTTCACCCTGCCGCGCCCGGTCGCGACGGTCCGCGACGCCTTCACCGGCGAACAAGTCGGCACCGGCAAGAGCCTGACGCTGACCCTGTCCGCCGGCCAGACCAGGTGGTTCCGCCTGGACTAAATTCCGCCCCAGACCAAAACGACATTCCTACGGCTCCAACCCCGTTCCCGGGCAACCCCGGACTTCGCTGTTCCCGACGACGATCGCCAAAGTCAAACAACACGGAACGCGCTGCCGGTGCGGACGGCGGTCAAGAAGCCGACATCGGCTGGCAAGGCCTGCACCACCCATCCATCCTACTAAAAAGAGAGATGTGAAAAGTTTGTTGTGCCTGTTTACCCTCAAAGAGAACCAAAAGTGAAAAAGATGGCCCCGGCCGTCTTCACTCGCCAGTTCAAGCGTTCGGTATCATCCATAACTCGCGTTCAAGGAAAGAGATAAAAATTATCTCCAAGCCTTGCGAATCAGTTGTAATTGCGTTTCCGATGATATACTGTATGTGCCGACGGCGTATTCAGAACGGAACCCGACGGAAGCTTGGACAAAGTCGATTGCCGGAACGGGTCCGAGTTGTCTTGCCAGGAGGGTGACATCATGAAACGTAAGCTGTTCCCCTGTCTTGCCATCGCGGTGTTGGTGTGCGGCGCGTCGGCGGTCCGGGCCGGTCTGCTGGATGACCTCGGCATCGACAGCGAGGCCAGCCGGCTCGTGCGTGAACAGGACTACCGCCCGCGCGGAGTCGAACGCGCCCCGGCGCAGCATTCCAGTGCGGAGGGCGTCCCGCCGCTGCCGCTGCCGGCCGTGCCGCTGCGGCGCACGGAAAAGAAAAATCCGCCGCGCCCCCCCGTGCTGATTGCCAAACTGGCCACCCGCGAGCAGATCGACTGGGCCACCAGCCCCGCCGATGCGGACAAACTGCTGCAGTATCTGGCCAAGTCGATGAACGTCAGCTTCAGCGCCATCAACCTCCCTGCCGACCACATCCCCGCCGATGTCAGCCAGGCCCCGGTTTTGTATCGCAGCGGCATCCGGGCCTTTTCGTTTACCGATGCCCAGCGCGAACAACTGCGCAAATACCTGTTTGACGGCGGCACCTTGATTTTGAACGCGTACTGCGGCCATCCCGATTTTGCCCGGTCGGCGCTGGCCGAGATGCAACGCCTGATTCCCGAACGGCCGCCATACCGGCTTTCCGGCGACCACCCGCTCTATCGCAGCTGTTACGACATCAAGGACATCCGCTATCGCCCGCTGGCGCTGCAGGCCGGCGCGGTCAATGGCATCCCGTCCGCCATCGGCATTGACATCAACACGCGCACCGCCGTGTTTTTCTTCCGCTACGATCTGAGCACCGCCTGGGACGGCCTGCCGGCCGACGCCCTGCGCGTCATCGGCTATGAACCGGAAACGGCCCAGGCCCTGGGCGCCAATCTCATGGCCTACGTGACCGCGGAACGCAGCGCCGCCATCCCGCTGAGCAAGGCCCTGCTGTTTGTCGACGCCGATGCGACCAAGGCGGGTAAACTGTCGGTCGCCCAGGCGCGCTACGACGGCTTGTGGTGGGCCCGGGACAACAGCATGGCCATGCTCCTCAACGTGTTCCAGGAACAAACCGGCACCCCGGTGCGCTTTGAGCAAACCGCCGTGAGCCTGAACGCCGGGCAGCTTTTTGAACATCCGCTGGTCTATCTGACCGGCACCAATGCCTTTTCTCTGTCCGAACCGGAACGAAGCAACTTGCGCAGCTATCTCCAGCGGGGCGGCATCCTGTTCGCCGAAGCCGCCTGCGGCCGACCGAGCTTCGACGCCGCCCTGCGCCGAGAACTGGCCCAGATTCTGCCAGAATTGACTCTGAAGCCCATTCCGGCCAATCATCTGCTTTTCCAGTACCCAAACCGCATCGCGCACGTGCGCCCGAAGCCGGCCTTGGCGGAATTGCTGAAAACCAGCGGCACCGTGGCGCCGACCTTGCTTGGAGCTGAAATGGAAGGACGCCTGGCCGTCATCTATTCCCCATATGACCTGTCGGCCGGCTGGGCTCTGGCGCATGCCCCGTACGATTATGGCTTGGTGCAAAAAGACGCCATGGCCATGGGCATCAACATCCTGTCCTACGCCCTGCTGCAATAACGGCCAGGACGGACAAACAGCCGGCGGGCCGGCAAGCATCGTCCCGGAAAACCGCATGCCGAACCAGCTGGTCTACCGTCAACTACTATCCACCAGCCACCACGGCATCCGCCGCCGATTTCCTGGCTCCTGACGCAGCCATGCCTCAGGATGCCGGCACCGGCGGCCGGAAATGCTTTTCGACCATGCTGTAGACGGCCGGCAAAACAAACAGGGTCAGCAGGGTCGAACTGGCCAGGCCGAACACCACCACCACGGCCAGCGGCCGCTGGACCTCCGAACCAATGCCCCGCGAAAGTAGCAGCGGCAATAGTCCGATAATAGTGGTCAAAGCCGTCATCAGCACCGGCCGCAGACGAATCTCGGCGCCTTGCCGGATGGCCTCCTGCACCGAAATGCCGCGATCGCAGATATCGTTGAAAGTCGTCACCAGGACCATGCCGTTCTGCACCGCAATGCCGAACAGGGCGATGAAACCGACGGCGGCAGGTACGGAAAGGTACTGCCCGGTGACGGTCAGGCCAAACACTCCGCCGACCAAAGCCAGAGGCACGTTGAGCATGATGACCAAAGCATGCCGCAACTGCCCCAGGCCCATCCACAACATCACGAAAATACCGACGATGACGACGGGTATGATCAGCATCAAGCGACCCATCGCCCGCTGCTGATTCTCAAACTGCCCGCCGAATTCGACCACGTAGCCCGGCGGCAGAACAACCTGTTCGCGGATCCGCTCCCGGATGTCGTCGACAACCCGGCTGATGGCCCGGCCGCGGATGTTGCCCTGCACGACCCAACGCCGCTGATTCTTCTCCCGATTGATCTGCAAGGGACCGACGACCGAACGGATTTCCGCAACATCGCGCACGTGCACCAGACCGCCGGACGCCGTGCTCATTGGCAGCGCCCCGATGGCCTCTGGCGTGTCACGATATGGCGCCTGGTAGCGCAACTGGATGCCAATCCGCCGGGCATTCTGATACAGGGTGCCGATCACCTCGCCGCCAATGGCCAGTTCGACCATCTCCATCAACTCGTCAACCGGGACGCCAAAACGGGCGCAGGCATCGCGCCGGGCCACGACCAGCACCTGCGGCTGACCAAAATTACGCTCGCTGCTCAAATCAACCAAGCCAGGGACCGAGGCGACCGCAGTCACGATCTCGCCAGCCTTCTGGCGCAGAACCGTCACGTCGTCACCAAACAGCTTGATGGCCAATTGCGTCTTCACCCCGGAAAGCAATTCGTCAAACGCATTTTGAATCGGCTGCGTGAAATGATACTGCGCCCCGGGAACCGCGCCGATGACCGTTCGAATCGCCGTTTCCAGTTCGGCTTTGCTGGCATAACGCCATTCGCTCCGCGGCTTGAGAGTCAATTGGATTTCCGCGGTGTTGACCGGATGAGGATGGCTGCCGGCCTCGGGCCGACCGATGCGGGACACGGTTTCCTCGACTTCGGGAAAGGCCATGAGCATCTTTTCCAGGCGCAGGATCATAGCGGCGCCGTCGTCCAGCGCCTGGGATGGCGTCATGGACACGCCAATGAGCATGGAGCCCTCTTCCAAAGTGGGAATGAACTCCTTGCCGATTTTCCGCAACCCGAACAAGCTTCCTCCCAGCAGCGCCAAGGCCAGCAGGACAACGGCGTAGCGCCCCCGGCAGGCGAGGTTGAGCAACGGCCGGTACAGCCAAACACAGACATTCACGACGGCATTGGACCGTTGCGCCTGGAGCTTGAGCAGTCCGAGGGCCAGAGAGGGCACGACGAACAACGCCATCAGCAGCGACCCCAGCAAGGCAAAGGCAATCGTGAACGCCATCGGCTTGAACATTTTTCCCTCGTAGCCGGTCAGCGTAAACAACGGCAGAAAAACCAGGATGATAATGGCGATGGAACATAGAATCGGCTTGGCGACTTCGGCGGCGGCGGTCAGAATGACGTCTTTCCGGCTGCCGTTCCGCTCGGCAACTTCGCCCAGGCGCCGGTAGATGTTTTCCACCATGATGATAGAGCCGTCGCCGAGCATGCCGATCGCAACCGCTATCCCGCCGAGGGACATGAGACTGGCGGAAATCCCGTACCAGCCCATGCCGAGCACGGCCGTCAACGCGCAGACCGGCAGGGCCAGAGAAACGATGAATGCCGTCCGCCAGGTGCCGGAAAACAGGGCCAAAACGACGATCACCAACAAAGCGCCCTGCCACAAGGCCTGTTTGACCGTGTCAGTCGCCTTGGCCACCAATTCGGCCTGCTCATAATACGGCACCAGGGAAACTCCCGGCGGGAGCATCGCGCGAATCGAGTCAACCTTTTCATACAGACGTTCGATGACGGCCGAGGTATTTTCGCCGTACAGTTTCATGACAATGCCGGACACCACCTCGCCCTCGCCATTGCGGGTGACGACACCGCGACGGATTTCCCGGCCGGGGCTCAATTCGGCAATGGCATCCAGCCGAACCGGCACGCCGCGATCGGTTTTGACGGGAATGGCGCGCAAGTCGTCAAGCGAACCGGCCAGTCCGATGCCGCGGACGAGATGCTCTTCCGCGCCCAGCACCAGGAACTGCCCGCCGACGTTGCGGTTGTTGGCCGTGACCGCCTCGACCACCTCATCCAAGTGAAGGCCGTATTGGCGCATTCGGTTCGGGTCCAAGTTGATCTGATACTGGAGCACATGCCCGCCCATGGACAGCACATCCGCGACTCCGGGCACGGTCTGCAGCTGATATTTCACGGTCCAGTCATTCCATTGCCGCAGCCAGGTCAGCATATCCAGGCCGCCGGTATCGACCTTGGCCGGATCAGCCGTCAAATAATAGATGAAGACCTGCCCCAGGCCGGTTGAGATCGGGCCCAGCGCCGGCGGCTTTTCCAGACTCGGCAGTTCGGCCGATGCTGCCGCCAGCCGTTCGGCGACCAGCTGTCGCGCGAAAAACATGTCGACGTCATCCTCGAAATAGACATACAACACGGCCATGCCGAAGGCTGAGGTCGACTTGATTTCGGTGACTTTCGGCAGGCCGTTCATGGCCGCTTCCAGAGGATAGGTGATGAGCCGTTCGACTTCTTCCGGCGCCATGCCGTGCGCCTCGGCAAAAATCTGGACCAGGACGGGTGACACATCCGGGAAGGCGTCCACGGGCATGCTGCGATATTTCATGATGCCGAACCCGAAAATGGCGGCCAGGATGATGACAGCCAAGCCCGGTATCTGCAAAAAAGCGGCCAACAGTTTATTCAGCATGACGTCCCCTCTTAATGATTATGTCCGGCATGGCTGTCCATTCCGCTGGTCACCTGGGCCGCCTTCAGGACAAAGGCGCCGCGGGCGACGTACTGCTCGCCAGGCTGAAGGCCGCTGACGATTTCGACCCAGCCGTTTTCGCGGCGGCCGATGACGACTTCCCGCGCGCCGAATTCGCCGTCGTGGTCGGCCGGCACAAAAACAACCGGATGGCCGTCCAGAAGTTGCACGGCGTCATGTTCGATGACCACGTGCGTGGCCACGCCGGCCAGGAGAAGGTCACCCGTGACAAACAGACCTGGCCGCCATCCACCGCCGTGATTGTCGAGATGAACCCTGACCGTCACGGTCCTGGTCTCCGACTCGCCAACTGGCGCCAGCTGGATGATTTTCCCCGTACCGGCGTGCCCGGCCAAATCGCTGACTTTGACCTCCAGGCCAGGTTCCAAACCAGTCAGGACACTCGGCGGAGCATGCAATTCGGCCCAGACGCTTGTCAAGTCGGTCAATTCATACAAGACTTCGGTGTCGACAAAAGCCCCGGCAACGGCATGGCGTTCGGTCATCGTGCCGTCGGCCGGAGCCGCCAGCTCAAGATGACCGAACGCTTCAGCGTCGGCCAGGTCCAGGGCCGCGATGGTCTCGGAGCTGAGCCCAACCCGCAAAAGGCGGCTGCGAGCGGCGCCCAGGGACAATTCGGCTTCCTGCACGGCAAAACGGGCCTCCAGCCAGTCAGCTTCCCGGCTGAGCTGATGACTGCGCAACTCCTCCTGCCGCTGCTGCCGCGCCTGCGCTTTTTGCAAAGCGTAAGCCTTTTCCAAGTAATCGTGCTTTAGTTCAGCCAGCGCTGGACTGAATAGTTTGACCAGTACCTGCCCTTGGCTGACGCTGCATCCGACCGTCCCTTCCGCCGAACGAATAAAGCCGGCAATCGGGGCGACCACCTGAAACCGACGTGTGCGGTCGGCAACCAATTCGCCGGGGAGTTGCACGGCCCGGCCCAGACTGCTGATCGCCGCCGTGCCGAGAACAATCCCGCTCCCCGCCATCTGTTCTGCAGGCAGCGTCACCGCCGGAGCCTCCGCGTCATCGCCATGCTCGTCGCCATGCTCGTCGCCATGCTCGTCGCCGTG
>JAKLHU010000073.1 GCA_022709995.1 Verrucomicrobiota bacterium
ATTGGCGTAGGCATTGGCGGAGGCGGATAGGGCTGGCGCGGTCGACGGTAGTTCAGATCGGCGGGCGCTGCGAGCGTGAGGAGCGCCTGGCTGGCGCGGATTTGTTTCTGCTGACATGCTGTCGTGGCCAAGCTTCCTCCAACCTATCCACCCCGGACGGCCATCTGCCGGAGGAGCGGCAGGACCGTTTCCGCCCACCGCCGCCAGCTGTGTTGCCGGACATGCGTCTGCCCCCGGCCGCGAAGCTCTTCCCGGCAGGCCGGCGACGCCATCACCAGGCGCATGGCTGCCGCCAGGGCCTCGGCATCGCCGGCCGGCGCCGATACGCCGGCGCCACCGGCCGCTTCGGCAACGGCCGGGTGATCACTGTGAATGACCGCCGTCCCGGCCGCCATCGCTTCCAGCACCGGCAAGCCAAAACCCTCGCACAACGATGGAAAAACAAAGGCGACGGCGTGCTGATAGAGCGCCGGCAAAACCGCCGCCGCGACCGGCCCCAGCCAAACCACCCGGGCCGGCGGCGCCCAGGACCGGATCCGGTCAACCACGGCGCCGCACTTCCAGGCGGCACGCCCGGCAATGACCAGCCGCGCCGCCGGCATCCCGGGCTGCCGCGCAAAAGCGTCAAGCAGGATGTCAATGCCTTTTTTGGGTTCCAGATTGCCCACGAAAAGCCAATACGGCTCCCCCTCCGGGAACGGAAGACAGGCCGGCCAAGGACACGGCGCCGAAAAACGCTCGCGGTCGACGCCCAGCGGCGCCACCACAATCCGAGCGGAAGGGATGCCCCAACGCGCTTGGAGACGGTCGGCGGCGTGACGGGTGGACACCAGGTTGACGGCGGCATTTTCGATGCTGTGCGGCAGCAGCAGGCGCATGTGCGCGGCATTGCGCCAGGAACAAAGCCGGGGATGGTCGATGGCAATGACATCATGGACATTGAGCAGGTAAGGCGCCGGGCAGCGCCAAGGCGCCGTATACGCCCCGGCATGCAGAACCGAAATCCGCCGCTGCCGCAGCAACCGCGGCAGACAGAGCTGCTGCCAAGCGACCCTGACGGCCGCCCCGGCCCTGGGCGGCGGACAGGCAAACACCGGCGCCTGCCGTTCCGCCGCCAGACGGGCGAGGCAGTCGTCGCTGGTGATGACCGCCGCTTCCCCCGGACGCCAGAGCGCCAGCAGCGCCGCGACCTGTTCGCGGACCGCGTTCTGGACCCCCGTCAAGGGAGGCCGGACCACCGAGGCGTCAAATGCAATGGCTGGTGACTCGCAGGACATGCACTATTTCCCGTTCCGACATGACCGTCATGGTGCCGACGGCCTCCTTGCGCAGATTCGCCACCCGGCGTCAACGCCATCCCGGGGACGGCAGCGGAGGATTGACCGCCCAATACTCATACGCCGGCTCCTCGTAGGGATGAACCCGGAGCAGCGCCGCCAGCACGGCGGCCAGACAGGCATCCGCACATACCATTTCTATCTTTAACTCTTCCCGGACTTCCAGACGGTCCTGCTCGCCCCTGGCCGGCCGACTGCCGGCCAGAGGGCGGAACTGGCCGCGGCCGGAGACCTGCCAGCAACAATGGTCGTAACGCCCAATCCGGCCGGCGCCGGCCGCAAACATGGCCGCCTTGACGCGCTCCGCTTCCTCCGGCGGAACAAAAAACGCAATTTTATACATCCTCTGCGGTCACCTTTCGTTGGGGCCGGCCCGGCCTGGCGGTCGCCGCGACACCGCAAGCGGTCAGCCTTTGACAACTGAGCACTTGAGGAGTAAACACTTGGGCGCCTCAGGGCTTGAGGCGCCACCTTGGCGCGCCAGGCCACTGCCGCCGCCAGATGCAATGGCTGACCGATTACGCGACGCCGGATTTTTCCCGGGCCAACGGGTTGTTAAGACGTCATCACGAATTATTTTATAAGATTTATACAAAATTACCAACCGTCAACGCGAAATATGATAGCGAGGGCTTGGCATGCTACTGCGAATTCAGACCTATGGCCGGGCTGGACTACTGGGCAATCCGTCCGACGGATACTACGGCAAGACGATTGCCCTGGCCCTGGCGGCGTTTCCTGTCACGGTGACCATCTATGAAAGTCCGGAAATCCACATCGCCCCGAACGTGGAGGACAACGGCGACTACCGCAGCCTGGAGGCAATGGTCACGGAAATCGACCGGTTCGGCTACTATGGCGGCCTCCGCCTGGTGAAGGCCACCTGCCGGCAATTCTGCAAGTACTGCCTGGCGCACGGCATCACCCTCCCGGACCGCAATTTCACCATACGCTTCCAGTCGACGGTCCCGCAGCTGGTCGGCATGGGCGGTTCCAGCGCCATCTGCACGGCGGTGTTCAAGGCCCTGGTCGCCTTCTACAACATCGATTCCATTCCACTGGAAATCATGCCGACCCTGTGCTGGCAGGCGGAAGACGAACTCGGCATCAACTGCGGCATGCAGGACCGGGTCATCCAAATCTACAACGGCCTCGTCTACATGGACTTCGAAGAAAAATACTTTACTTCCCACCAGTATGGCCGCTATGAACGCCTGGACCCCGCCCTGCTGCCGCCGCTGTATGTGGCCTATGACCCCAACCGGGCCGAATTCTCCGGCAACTATCACAAAAAGCTGCGAGTCCTATATGATGCCAAAAAGCAGGACCTGTCGGTTGCCATGCGGGAATTCGCCGATATCGCCGAACAAGGCCGGCAGGCCCTGCTGACCCGCAACTACTCCTTGCTGGCAACCCTGATCAACGCCAATTTTGATCTGCGCTGCCGCGTTTTGTCCGTGTCGGAGATGAACGCCCGGATGGTTTTCCAGGCGCGCAAATCCGGCGCGTCCGCCAAATTCACCGGCAGCGGCGGCGCCATCATCGGCACCTATGAATCCGAAACGATGTACGACAATCTGCGGCATGACTTGGAGGAGATTGGCTGCGCCGTGATGAAAGTCACCGTGGCGGCTCGCTGAACCGGAGACCACAAGGCCGCCGAAAGGCCCTGGCGGCCGGAAACGGCGGCACCGCCAGGCGCTTTCCCCCCAGGCGTCAAGCTGGCTGAGCCCGACAAGGGACTATTTTTTCTGGCCGGCGCGACCCGCCCCGGCCAACGGCGGACGCAGGCAGGAACACATTGCGGCGGCGCACGGCCTAAAGGACTTCATGACAGACTCGACGGAACAGGCAAACCAGACTTTGGCGGCGGGAACGCTGGTCAATGGCTATCGCCTTGAGCGTGAGCTTGGCCGCGGCGCCATGTCGGTCGTCTATCTGGCCCAGCAGCTTGATTTGCAACGCCCGGTGGCGCTGAAGGTCCTGGCCGCGGATCTGGCGGCCGACAAGGAATTCGTGACCCGCTTCTTCAATGAGGCCCGGGCGGCGGCAGCCTTGTCCCACCCGAACATCATCCAAGCCTATGACGCCGGCGTGACCGACGGCGGCATATACTATTTCTGCATGGAATTCGTGGAAGGGGAGACGCTGCTCCAACGCATCCAGCGGGAAGAGCGCCTGCCCTTGGACGAAAGCCTGAAAATCGCCCGGGAAGTGGCCAGCGCCCTCAATTTCGGATACCAGCGCTACAAATTCACCCATGGCGACATCAAGCCCGACAACATCATGATCAACCGCTTCGGCCAGGCCAAGCTGGCCGACTTCGGCCTGGCCAAGGTCGAAGGGCACGACTATGACGGTTCGGAGGTCATGCTGACTCCCCTGTACGCCCCGCCGGAACTGATCCGGGGCGAACGCCGGCCTGGCGACTGCCGGGGGGACATCTATGCCTTCGGAGCGACGCTGTATCACATCATCGCCGGGTCGCCGCCGTTTCCGGGAACCAATGCCCAGAACGTCATGGACCGCCATTTGCATGAAAACCCCGAACCGCTGCGCCTGCGCTATCCAAAAGTTCCTTTGGGCCTCTCCGACCTGGTCGGCCGAATGCTGGCCAAGGACCCGGAACGCCGGCCGCAGGACTGGGAAGAGATTCTAACCGGCCTGCGGCAATGTCAGCAATATCTGGCCAACATGCTTTCCGCCAACGGCCCCGGCCACGGCAAAAAGCCTCTTCTCATCAAGCCGGGCGCTGCCGCTGACAGCCCGAGTGCCATTCCGCCCCGGCCGATTTCCCCGGCCACCGGCGCCGGCAAAACGCGGTCTCTGACCTGGGTGCTGGTCCTGACCGCCCTGGCCAGCGGCCTGGCGCTGGCCACCCTGGTGGCGGTCGTGGCCAGAAACCAACGGAAAACAGCCCCGCCCCCAGCGGTGATTCGACTCATCCCGCCGCCAGCGCCGCCGCCGGGCGAGACGGCAGCGGCCACGCCGATAGCCGGCGCCGACGGCGGGACGGTTGCCACCAACACCCCGGCCGGCAAGCCAACACCAAATCCGGCGGATGGTCCGGAGCCAACGCCAGCGGCGGCGGCCATCGACGGCCACGCCGACGATTCGGCCCCGGTGGCGAATGGCGACCACCCGGACGCCCCGGACGCAGACCGGCAGACCGCGGCGACCGAACCGGCCACCGGCGCCGCCGCGCCGACCAACGCGACCACCGACAAGACGACGACGGCAGTCACGGCACCCGCTGGCGGCCTGGCAACCGCGACAAGCAGCCAGCCGGACCGGCCACCCCATGCTTTCCAGCTGCGACTGCCGACGACGGTAATCGCCCTGCCCCGCCATCAGCACCAAAACGACCAGGAAGTCTGGATCGAGGCCGCCCAATGCCTGGGCCGACTGCAGTACGACCTCGGCCAAAACACCCCGGTCGAGCCCATGATGCAAGCCGTCCAGGAATGGCTGTCCAGCCACCCCCAGGAATGCGAAGCCGCCACTTTCATGCGCTTTGTCCACGACGTCGCCTTGCCCGCCCTGGAGGAATTGAAAGTCAAACTCGTCCAGAACAAGGACACCCTCATCGGCATCTCCCTGCAGACGCGCCGGCAACAGACCGTCGTCATCCACGACATCACCTTTGTCAGCATCGACGTCGATGCCGTGCTGGCGGGCGACAAGGGCAAATACCGGCAGTCGCTGCGCTGGAATCAGGCGAAAAGCGAAGGGATTGTCGAAGAGATGTGCCGGCTGCTGTACCTGCGTCCCGGGGCGGCGCTGGCCGACTTGCGGCCTCTCTTGGCCTACATGGCCTTTACCGGCCGGCCCCAGGAAATCAGCCGGCTGCTGCAGGCGCGGCCGGAGTCCCCGGAACGCCGGCACTGGGAGATGCTTCCCAAAATGGAAGCCTGGGCCGGCAAAACCGAGGCGGAGGGCCTCAAAGTCTGGCAGCGCCTGCAACAAGCTTGCCTGGATGGCAGCCCCACGGCCGCCTGCGCCCTGGCGATCCGGCTGCGCAAAAGCGGCACGACCATCGCGGGCTTGTACCGTGAACAGCTCGACGACCTGATCAGCCGTTGCCGGCCGGCCGTTCCGGAACAGCAAGGCGGCGAGCTGCTTCGCCAGGCGCAGATGGCCATCCAGCAAGACCGATATGCCGACGCCCTGACGCCCCTGCTTCTGGCCCAGGCCCGCTTTGGCCTGGCCGACTTTCCCGAAAAAAGCGGCCTGACCCAGCGCCTTCAGGCAGTCCTGGCGAAACTACCGGCCCGGGACTGGCTGGGCGAAAAGGAACTGGCACTGCCTGACCTCGTGCCCTTTGTGTTTCCGCGCCCTTCCGCGCCCTGGCCGGCTTGGACCGCCGTCGCCTGCCGGGAAGCCGCGACCAGCAAACAACGCATCCTCAGCGAACATCCCGGTCTGATCCAGATGACGGAATGGTCTCAACTGGAAATGGGCGACTGGGCCGGACCTCTGGCCAGACTGGGAAAGAAGCAGATGCCTGTCAACAGCTTGGAGGACCCGGTCCAGAGATTGGCGGCCACCTTCGGCACCGGTCTGCTGCAGGAAAGGTTTGGCACCAGCCTGCGCCAGGCGGAAAATGCCCTGGGCCAGCTGGTGTCCGGCGCCCGACAGACCGAAAACGCACGCCCCCTGGAAGTCATGGCCCTGCCCGTCCGCTACGCCCTGCTCACTCGACTGACCGGCCGTCTGCAACCGCGAGACTACGTACTCTGGACGCCCGACGCGACCCCGGCTGGCGACGCCAACGCCGTCCAAACGTTTCTCCTGCTGACCCTGACCACTTGCCTGGAAGCCGGCGACCACGCCGCGATCAAGGCGATCCGGCAATCGCTGCAACCCGAGACGGCCGCGGCCGCCGGCCTGAATCCCTGGACGGTACAGCCGTTGGCCACGGCCTGGCAGCAACTTGACGAGCCCAGCCGGGAAGTCGATTTCATGGCCTCCCCACCCGGCGGGGAATCATCGGTTGCCTGGCTGCGCCTGCGGCTGGCCGGCGCCGGCGCGGCCCGCCTGTCCAGTTCCAGCGATCAGCCCTTCCTGACGCTGGTCGAAGCGACCGCCGCCGGCTGGTCGCTGGATGGCGGCGAGCTGATCTACACCTGGCTGCTCCGACGCTGCGCCGACCTGATTGCCGACGGCGACCTCGAAGGCGCTTGCCAACAGGTGGACTGGTGCCTGTCCCTGCCTTACTCCTGCCTGTTTCCGTATTACGCCCGGCTTCATTTTCTGAAGGCCGGAATCTGTCTTTTGGGCGGCAGCCGGGGAGCTCTGGAAACTGCGGCCGTCTGCGCCAATGCGGCAACGGTCGCTTCAGAAGCGGAGAAATGGTTTCTCGCCGCCGTCGCCAAACGTGACGCCCCCGACGCCGGGCTGGCTCGCCTGCCGGCGGACCACCCCGCCCAGTTCTGGTGTCACTGGCTGGCCGTCTGCCTCACCACCGCCGACCAGCCCGGCAGCGCCGACAGCCGACTCGCCGCCATGTCCCCGCATGCCTTGACGCTGGCGGAAAAACGCCTGCACCACGCCCTCGGCGCTTGCCTGCACGCCATCAGCGCCAACACCCCGTAATCCAGGCCCTCCCCGCCTGACCGACGGCGGCGCCCCCGCCATCGTCGCCTTCGCGTAGCCCCCCCAATCCGAGGACCATCGACATGATATGCGACCATTGCCATAAGCATGAAGCCTGCGTCTTCATCCAAGAACATGGCCCGAACGGCCAGCATTCCCTCAACCTCTGCCAGGAATGCGCCATGCGGCAATTTCTGGGCACCCAGGGCGGGCATCTGCGCCATTTTCTCGGCAACATCAGCAAACTGCTTGCCAACATGGACAATCCCACCATGGACAAACTGCTTTCGGCTCTGCCGGAGGCCCCTGCCGAGACGACGCCCTGCCCGCATTGCGGTCGCCGCCAATTCGAGCTGGAAGACACCTGGGAGCTCGGCTGCGCCGAATGCGCGACAACCTTCCGGGCCTCGATCGACCGCCGCTGGCATGCCCAGGGCCAAGTCTGGCCGCCCCCCGATGCCAAGCCTCAGCCGCCGGCCCGGTCGACCGACAAAAAAAAGGAAATCGCCCGGCTGGCGGCGGAACTGCGACAAGCCGTGCGCCGGGAAGACTATGAGCGGGCGGCTCTTCTGCGTGACCGGCTGCAGGCTCTGACTGCGGAAGAAGAGGGCTGAACCATGCAAGGCAACTGGCTCAACGAATTTGCTTGCCGGCGGCCGCTTTGGCTGCCCCCCGATGACCTTTCGCCACGCGTGGTCCTCGCCAGCCGGGTCAGCATTTCCCGGAATCTGCGCGGCATGCTGTTCCCTCCGTTCGCCGGCCAGGAGCAAACGGCCGAGACCGTCTGCCACATCCTGCATTCGGAAGTCTCCCGGCTGCCGGGCTGGGAAGAGGTGACCGAACTGGAACCGCCGCTGATGCCTCCCGAACATCGGGCCTTTCTGCGCGAGCGGGGATTGTTCCGGGACTCCTTCTGCCAAATTGCGCATGACGGCCTGGCCATGCTGCGCAAGGACGAACAAGGCTGCTGCTTTTGCAACGACCGCGACCACCTGCGGGTGGCATACTGGTCTAAAGGACTGGAGCTAAACAAATTATATTACTTCTGCCGGCAGGTTGTCGACGCCCTCACCGGAAAACTCGATTTCTGCGAAAACGACTATTACGGGCATCTCTGCCGGGATGTGGATTTGTGCGGAGCCGGCGTCTTCATGGAAGTGCTGCTGCACCTGCCGGCTCTGGCCCTGCCGGAATCGAACCGCCGGAAAGTGCTGGCGCAGATCACCGCCGCCTGCAAGGAATCCGGCAAC
>JAKLHU010000074.1 GCA_022709995.1 Verrucomicrobiota bacterium
CTCGCATGACATGGCCCCCGCGGGGTTTCGGCAAGACAGCAACAAAAACATCTCGGCCAGCGCCGGAAGTTTACGACGGGCATGACGCGTACTGCCGGGAAGACGGCCGGAAACAGAACGACTCCCTGCCCGACCGGCAGGCTTTCCCGACGAACCCGTAATACTATAATATAATCCCCTAAATAATCATCGGACACCGCAGAAACCAGAATCATGACCCCGCTTGGCAAGCACTCCCTCAAGGAGTGTTGACGAGCGACCGCGACCGGTAAGTGTCCGGCGGCTCGGCAAGAGGGAGGCACCCCGCCGAGGCACCCCGCCGGTTCACGGCGCGTCGGGGCGGCTCGCGCTCTCAAGACGCGACATCTTAATGACCAGCAGGTTACCCAGGCGCCACTGCCGGAACGTATCATCGGCTTCCCCTGGCGCCGGCTGGCCGCGCTGCCGGGCGATTCCGGCCATGACGCCGATGCCCATCAGCGTCGCCAGAGTGAAACTGCCGCCATAGCTCAGCAGCGGCAACGGCAGCCCGATCACTGGAATAAGCCGCACGGTCATGCCGACGTTGACCATCACATGCGTCGCCAGCAACATCACCACCGCGATTCCAGTCAACGCGCTGCGCAGGTCCGCGGCATGGCCGGCCCAATGCAGCCCAAGACTGACGAGAATGCCGTACAACAGCAGCACCGGCAAGGTCCCGCGCAGAAGACCGGCTTCCTCGCCGATGACGGAAAAAATGAAATCCGTCGGGGCGACGGTCCGGGGAAGATACCCCAGGCCTTTCATCGTGCCTTGCAAATAGCCCTTGCCGAGCACGCCGCCGCCAGCCAAAGTCATCACCGCCTGACGCTCATTCCAGTCGCCTTGCGGATTCAAAAAGGAACGCAGGCGGCGGATGTGATAATCATGAAAAAACATCGTCTGGCCAGACGCCGCCTGACCTTCTTCCAGAAATGCCGGCGGGTTGACCCGCAGCCAGGCCAAGCCGGCCGACAGCACCAGCGCCGTCAGCACCAACAGACAGAACATGGCCCGCCACCACCCGAGCGACAGCAGACGGAAGCAAACAAGCGCGGTCACCGCCGGCAGCAGCGCAAAGGCATTGCCAAAAGACGGCTCCGCCAACATCAGCGCAAACGGCGCCAGAACCACCAGCAACAGCCCACCCCAGCGCACCGGCCAGCGCCAAGACGGATGCCCCAGCACCTGCGCCGCCGCCAGCAGCGTGAACAATTTGGCGAATTCCGCCGGCTGCACAAACAACGGTCCGGCAACCAGCCAGCGCCGGGCCCCGCCAATCTTCACTCCGACGGCCAGCACCACGACCAAAGCCACGACCCACACGCCATAGCCCAGCCAAACCCCCAGCCGCCAGTCGTCCCGCCGGATATCCCAGCGCGACAGCAGCCATCCCAACACCGCCCCGACCCCCAGCCAGACCATCTGGCGCTGCCAGTTCGGACGCACGGGATAGGCGTCGCCGATGTAACCGGTGCTGTAAATGAAAAACAGCCCGTACACCGCCAGCAGCCCAACCGTCAGGCAAAGCGCCGCCTGCCCCAGCGGCGAGGCCCCGCCCCGCGCTTTCACGCCTGTCCCCGACAACCTGTCCGTCATGCTTGATCCCATCCATCCGCCGGCACCGCCGGTCCATCCTACACATCCCAGTTCAGCACGACTTTGCCGGACTGGCCGGAAATCATCGCGGCAAAACCCTTTTCATAATTGGGATAATCGAAATGATGCGTGATAACCGGCGAGATGTCCAGGCCGGATTCGATCATGGCGCTCATTTTATACCAGGTCTCGAACATCTCCCGACCGTAAATGCCCTTGAGGGTGATGCCGTTGAAAATGACCTTGCCCCAGTCAATCGCGGCATGCTCGGGAAGCAGCCCCAGCAAGGCGATTTTGCCGCCATGACACATGGTGTCGAGCATCGTGGTCAGGGCGGATACGCTGCCGGACATTTCCAGGCCGACGTCAAAGCCCTCCTTCATGCCCAGCTCGTGCATGACCTGCTTCAGGTCCTGCTCCCGGATGTCCACGGCCCGCGTCACCCCGACTCGGGACGCCAGCGCCAGGCGCGCCGGGTTGAGGTCCGTGATCACCACATGGCGGGCGCCGGCATAGCGCACAATCGCGGCGGCCATGATGCCGATCGGCCCCGCCCCGGTGATCAGAACATCCTCGCCCAAAACATTGAATGACAACGCCGTATGCACGGCGTTGCCCAACGGGTCAAAGCAGGCCAGGACATCTTCCGGAATGGCCGGATTGCAATGCCAGACGTTGGTGACCGGAATCACCAGATACTCCGCGAACGCCCCCTGCCGGTTGACGCCGACACCGCTCGTCGCATTGCACAGGTGCCGGCGGCCGGCCAGGCAGTTCCGGCAACGACCGCACACAATGTGACCCTCGCCGCTGACCAGCTCCCCGATTCTGACGTCATGCACGTTGCTCCCAAACGCCTCGACCCGCCCGACAAATTCATGCCCGATCACCATCGGCGTCCGAATCGTGTGCCGGGCCCATTCGTTCCATTGGTAAATATGCACATCCGTGCCGCAAATCGCCGTCCGGGAAATTTTGATCAGCACGTCGTTGATGCCGTATTCCGGCATCGGCACGTCGCCCAGAGTCAAGCCCGGCTCTGCTTTTTTCTTAATCAACGCTTTCATGCGGCAGCCTCCTGTGCTCTCATCACGCTCCAGCCCCAACCGCCGTAACGCCAACTCCGCGGCGACGGCGTCGAACCGGTCGGCGCCGGCTCAGAACCGTCGACAAAAATCACACTCCGGGTCATCGCACAGAAACACCCGCGGGTCTTCCCGCAGCAGCTTCCGGCCGATGGCGTCCAGCGGTTCCAAATCGACCAGCAGCACGTCGCCAAGACCGAGACGGGCCCGGCGGATCTCCAGGCCAGAGGCGATGGCGCGTTGGAAAAACTTGCTCTTCTCGGCCTGGCGACGGCGATAGAAATCGCGATGCCCGGGAAGATGCCGCGGGACCACGACCGTCTGCAGGGAACCGTCCGGCTGCACCACCCGGCAGACAGCCGGAGCCAGAAACGGCATCTCGCCAGCATGCTCCAGATAATGCAGAAAAGTCGTCACAGCCAGCGAGCATCCAACATAGAGTATCCGGCCATGCCGCCGCCGGGCCTGCCCCAAAGGCGATTCTTCGGAAGCCGGCGGCGCCGCGGGCGCATGCTCGTCCAGGCACGCGGCGGCCAGAGGGCCGAACCCGGCCCAGGAATGCGTGACGTGCCGGCTCCGCCGGATGCCGGGCTGCTCGCGCAGCAGCGCCCGCGGGATCTCGCCGGTCCAAAGCTGTTCCGGATCAGAGGCGTCAAAGGGACGATACTGATACGACCGGTTGACCGAAGACCCCAAAAAGACGAACGGCCGCGTAAACGTCGGAAACAGCGCCGTGCCCCCCGGACCGACGGCAGCGCGGATCGCCTGGATGACGGTTGCGGCCCCACCCTGGACCGGACCGCAGCCCGACAGTGATGAATGCACGAGCAGGAGATCGCCGGCACGCACGCCGACCCGCTGCAGCGCCGAGACGATCGCCGCCTGGTCAAGGCCGTTGCCACGCAAAAGCTTGAGATAACCGTAATCAGCCTGCCGATAGACGGTTGTGACCAGATTCTTGACATCGTCCTCCCCCAACGCCGCGCCCAGGTCGTATTCGGCCAGACGAATCAGCCGCCCCAGATCCGCCTCCCCGTTCATGGCCGCCAACACGTGGCTGAGCGGCGAATACAGCAGCCCGGCATTGAGACTGCGCCGAACCCGTTTCGGCGCCGCGACCATGTCCTGCGGAAAACCAATCGCCGACCGCTCGAAGACCATTCCGGCCGCGCACTCACGCCAGGGCGACGACGACGGCGCGCCGACGGCCAAGCCGGATGCCAGCGCCGCTGACTCCCGCCCCAACGCGGAAACCGCCTCGGCGACCACCGGCGCCGGCAAAAAACGGCCAAAATCCAGCAAGCGACCGGCTTCGCGCCAACGACAGTATTCGAAAAACTCCGCCGGCGCGGCAAACGCAGACGCCCGCTCACGGTCTTCCGCCAGATTGCGACGACTCTGCGCCACGGCTTCGGCCAGCCACTCCCGACGCGGCGTCGCCAGGACGGCCGTCAAAGTCGTCCCCAAAGCAATGCCGCGGCGATAGGCTTCCGGATCCATGCGGGCAGTTGTCTGAACCGAATTGTGCCAGAAGCCGTCAGGCTGGCTCCGCGGCCACAAGGTCGGCACGCCGACGGTCGGGTCGGACATGAACATGTCATCGTGATAACGGCAATCCGTCCGGTCAAACTCCAGCGCCGGCGCCACGTCCAGGCCAGTGATCTGCCGCACCATGATTTCAGCCAGACTGCCGCCGTAAAAAGGCTTTGCCGGCCCTGGCATCTGAATCATGGCGGGCCGGCCGTTCACCGTCAGCATGGCGTCGTGGTTGACCGCGCCGACGACCTCGGCGGCCAACGCGCCGCCCCGGGACGCGGCATAGGCGGCAAAGCCATACAATTCCATGCCGAAAACAAGCCGGATGGAAAAATGCGGTTTTTCCCGCCGAAGCAGCGCCCTGGCGCCTTCGATGACCGCCGCCACCCCGCTCGAGTTGTCATTGGCGAGCGGCTCAAACAAGTGCGCCAGCATCCACACTTCCTGGCGGCTTTCTCCCGGCACCACCGCGGTTACGGCTGGAATCGTGCCGACGACGCGCCGGCCATCGCACTCCACCTTGGCCCGCAGAAGCCCGTTCCGGGCCTTCTCGCGAATCAGGTCGCCGACGCGGGGACTGACGCTGAAGCCGACAAACTCGCGGTCGTCGCGGCCGACGTGCCAGTTCGGTCCTTCCGTGCAAGCCGCCACCCACTGCACGCAGTCCGGCGTGTCATAGCGCCCAACTAGATAATCCGACACGATTCCCAAGGCCCCGAAATCAAGCAGAGGCGTCAGCACGGCGGCCGTCGGCCGCGTCAGCGGCTCCAGCATGACCAGGCGCCCACGGGGATTCTCCCCGGCCAGAACCTGCGCTTCGGTGGCGATGCTCGTCACCACGCTGCCGGACGGCGACGGCGCCACCGACCCCTTGATCAAATGAAAAGGATGGACCTGGTAATCGGCGGCGACAAAATCCCGGCAGGCGGGAGCGTTTTTCCGGGACGCGTGCACGGCCGGCAGCAAAGCCGGGGGCGACGTGTCGAGCAGCGTGAGACGTCCGAGCGTGGCCTCCCAGGCCAACGGCATGCGCTTATCCTGGTACGTCGTCTGCCCGTCCGCCGGAAAAGCTAGTTCCTCGACGTTTTGGAAGCCAGCTTCCCGCAGCATCTCCGCCGCCCGGCGGGCGGAAGCGTGATAATGACTGAAGGTCTGCCCCAACTCCAGAGCCGTCAATACCTTAACCCGCCGCATGGCCGCGGCCACGTCAATCGCAGCATAGATTTCCCGGTACAGCGCCCGCATGTCGCATGCTCCTTCTTCGTCCCGGCCGGCACCGGTACGACGTCAACCAAATACCTGTAAAATCAAACGTGACTTTACCATAACTCAAAATAGACACGACCGCAACCCGGCGACGTCTCACTTGCCGAAAACAACAGCCTAAAAAGACCAAGGAATCCTCGTCATCGACAAGCCAGCCGCAGGGGTGCCGCCGACATGGCAGGCGCCCAAAGGCCGCGGCGCGTAATCGGTCAGTGTACAACCCGGCGCTCCGCTGGGACAATTTGCAGATTACAGGCTCCTTGGGTGGGCGGCGGCGTATGGTGTTCAGGCTTTAGCCTGCTCCCCATTCCCCGGTTATCCGGCCATGTAACATAGGAGCCATTGAACACTGAGCACTTGGGGAGTCAACGCTCGGGCGCCTCAGGGCCGGAGACGTCACCTTGACGCGCCAGGACACTGCCGCCGCCCAGATGCAATGGCGGACCGATTACCGCGGTAACGCCGCCGCGGCGCCAGCGGCGGCTTGCACGATCAAAACGGCAGGCTATACTTTAGCATGGTCACCAGGACTGCCGCCGGCGGCCACCCCGCCACGACAAATTCGCCCATGCCGATTTCCGGTCTTGGGTGAACTCTCCCATTTCCCGCTGCCGGCGGCCATCCACCCATCATCGCCGCGCCCGCGCCCGCGCCGACAACCCGTTGAACACTCACGAAAGGCAGGAACGCACATGCTGAAGGAACACTTGCGGATGGCGAGCTGGTGGATAACCTGGAAGGACCTGGACTGGCCTTCGCCGGACAATCTCGACCTCATCCGGAGACGGGCCGACGCCATGGCCACGGCCGAGGTCAACACCGCCGGCGTCTTCGGAGCGCACTTCCGCTGGGACTTTCTGCCGTTTTTTCCGATTCTGCATGATTACCTGGCGACGGTCCGCGCCGAGCTCAACGCGCGCGGCATCCGCCTGATCGACCACCACTCCGCCGTGCTCGTCCACCGCTACGAAACCCGCGCCGAGATGCGCAACGTGAAGCTCCATTCCGGCCCCCACCTGCCGTTTTCCCCGACCTGGAGCGCCGCCGCCAGCTGGGAATACCATGGCCGGAAACTCAACGCCTGGCGCGAAATCGACGTCCGCGACGGCGCCGTCCTCTTCCATCCCGGCTACACGGCCGAAATGTTCTGCTACAACAACGACGACTTCATCGGCGCGTACCTCGAATACGTCCAGGAGCTGCGCCGGGAAACCGACATCGACGGCCTGATGAGCGACGACATCTCCCAGTACATGCGCTGGCCTGGCTGCGGCTGCTCTTCCTGCCGGGAAAAATTCCGCCGCCGCACCGGCATGACGCTGCCGGCGGCCACCGACCGTTCCTTCTGGGCCAACTGGGACAACCCGGCCTGGCTGGCTTGGATCGACATGCGCTATGACGCGGCCGCCCATTTCTTCACCCAGCTGCGCGGCTCGCTGCCGGCGGCGTTTCCGCTCATGAGCTGCTGCTCCGACAGCTCAAGCGCGACGGCGCCGCAGATGGCCCATGACATCCGCGACATGATCACCGGCTGCAACCTCGTGCATCTCGAACTGTGCGGCAACACTCCGCCCTACAAACACGACCGGGCGACGATGAACCCGCCCATCGCCAGCCGCATCATCTCCTCGCTCCACCATCTGAGCGCCGCCGATGAAAAAGGCAGCGAATGCGTCGGCCAGGGCTTTGGCTTCACCGAACCGACCGCCGGAATCGTCTGGGCCGTCAACAAAATGGTCGGGGCGGCATGCTGGTTCTCCACCTTGAAAGCCCGCCTGGGATTGCCGGATGCCATTCTGGCCACCCTCCCCGATGACGCCAAACCGGCGACGGCGGCCTTCCGCTTCGAAAAAATGCATCCGGAACTCTTCAACGGCCATCCCGTCGCCCAGGCGGCGGTCCTGTTCCCCTACGAAACCCGCAACCACACCATCTTCGGCAGCCTGTTCAAAGGCGTCACCCGCGACTTCACCGACACCATCGCCCTGCTCTTCGGCAACGGCATCACCCCGGTGATCGAAATGGAAATCCCCACCACAACCGCCAAATGCCCGCTGCTGATCCTGCCCTCCGCCTTGCGCCTGACCGTCAAGGAACTCGACGCCCTGCAAGCCTTCCTTCAGAACGGCGGCGTCGTCCTGGCCACCGGGCCTTTCGCCCTCGGCCCCAAATGGGAAGCTAAAATCACCGCCCCGGATGATTTTTTCACCTCGGACGAATGGATGAAAACACCGTTCCCGGCCTATCCCGGGAGGCCCGAATGGCGGACACTGCCACCGGGAATCGTCTGGAACCCCGCCCGCCTCCAGGATTCCGAAACCCTTGCCGGCGAGCTGCTCGCCAAAATCAGGCAGCATGCCGTCGCCCTGCCGGTCGACATCACCTCCGCCAAAGGCTTTCTGACCTTGATCCACCAAATGCCGGACCACGCCATGACCATCCACTGCCTCGCCGCCGAATTCGATACGGATATCGACCACGAACTGGATGCCATGCGCTACCACCGCTCACGGGTCAATCTCATCACCAAGGCCGAACCGATGGGAACCGACGACCGCCTGGAGCTGGTGACCAGCGCCAAGGTCAGTGCCTTCTCGCCGCTGACGCCTGGACGCGAACCAACTGTCACCCGCCAGAATGACCAGG
>JAKLHU010000075.1 GCA_022709995.1 Verrucomicrobiota bacterium
GCGAGCACGGGCTGGAAGCCCGTGTCACTTCTTCCGTTTCCCATACAGTGCGTTGTGTCGATGGTTTGCGAGCACGGGCTGGAAGCCCGTGTCACTTCTTCCGTTTCCCATACAGTGCGTTGTGTCGATGGTTGGCGAGCACGGGCTGGAAGCCCGTGTCACTTCTTCCGTTTCCCATACAGTGCGTTGTGTCGATGGTTGGCGAGCACGGTCTGGAAGCCCGTGTCAACTCTCCCGTGCCGTTTTGGCGTCGACGCCGGGTAAGTGTCTGACCGCCCCGGGAGAGGCAAGGCGCCAATTCAAAAATGAAATTTCCTGCCATGCACTCAGAACAACCATCCAATCAGGTTCGGGAAGGGCTGTCGGCGCGTCTGTTGCGGTTTTATCTCGGCGCCGTGGTTTTCATACTGCCGTTTAAGTTCGGCGGTTTTGTCAGCAATGGCGAGCAGGCGCATTTTCCTCTTGACGTCTGGGAATGGCTTTTATTCACGTGTCTGCCGAGCTACTTGGTGCCGGTCTTGTGCGGCATTGGCCTGGTGGCGGCGGTGCTGATACATCCGCGGCCGCGGCTTGACCGCGGTCTGCTGTCGCCGCTGGTCTGGAGTCTGCCGCTGATCGCTGGCGCCGTCGGGCTGCTGCGGACGACGGAGCGGGATTACGCCTGGCAGTGGTACGGCCATTTCGCCGGGGTCGCGGCCATGGCCTGGACCGTCTGGTGGTGCCGGGCCGGGGACCGGAAAATCCTCGTCGTGCTGCTCAACTGCCTGGCGGTCGCGGCCCTCTTCGTCGCTCTGCATGGTTGGCGCCAGCATTTTGGCGGATTGGCCGCGATGCAGGCAAACATGGCGGTTTTTTCGGTTGAGCAAGGCGTCCCCGTGCAGGAAATCATGAAGCAGAAGATGGCGCAGACGCGCAGTTACGGCACGTTTGTCGACCCGAATGTCTATGCCGCCCATCTTCTTTTGTGCTTCCCGTTGACCCTGTTGGCGTTGCGCTCCTGGGCGCGCCGTTGCTCTCCACGGCCTTTGAGTCTGGCGATCTTCGTGGGCGGCGGTCTGGTTCTGTTCGGCGGCGCCTTGTTTTGGAGCGGCAGCCGCGGTGCCGCCATCGGTTTGGCCGCTGGGCTTGGCCTGGCCGTCTGGCATTGGCCGCGGTTGCGGGGCTGGCGCTGGCATTGGCTGCTGCCCGCCCTGGCTGCCCTGCTGGCCGTTGCGGCGTTCACGGCGTTGGCGCGCCAGCGGAGCCGTGACGGTTTGAAGTCGGCTTCGGCCCGGCTCGAATATTATCGGGTCGCCACCCGCCTGGCCAGTCGGTTCCCCGTCACCGGCGCCGGGCTGGGAGAATTCTTCCCCTGGTACATGCGTCTGAAACCTCTGTCGGCGGAGGAAACCCGCGACCCCCACAACCTTTTGCTGTCCATGGCCTCGCAATGCGGACTGGCCGGCATGCTGGCGGCGCTGGCGATTATCGGGCTGCCGTTTTACCTGACTTGGAGGCCGCTTCCCGACCGGCGTCATCTGGCCTTGCGGGCCGCCGCCTGCGCCGGGGCCGGCGCCTGGGGCGTGCATGCCTTGTTCCAGTTCAATGAACTTATCCCGGCCACGGCCTGCCTGGTCCCCGTGGTCGGCCTGTTGGCTCTCTGCAACCCGCCGCGGGAAGAACTGCCGGCGGGCGACGCTGGCGACACCGCGGCGGACCGCCCCGTCGTTGCCGGCGTCGGCGCGGTCGCCGCCGGCCCTCGGCTGCCGGTCTGGCTGCGGGTGGTTCTGGTCTTGGGCGGCTGCCTGGTTTGCCTGCCGATCGGCCGCGTGCCGGGCGAACGGCTCTTCCAGATTGTCAACTCCAAAAGAGACTTGCATCCGGAAAAGGCCGTCGCCATGCTGCGGGAGGCGAGCCGGCGTTTGCCGCGTTCGCCCGCTCCGCCCAGGATGCTGGCCGAGGTCGGGATGGCTCTTCGGCAGCTGGACATCGCCGTCGAGGGGGCTGAAGAAATGACCCGGCGCACGCCGCATCGCGCCGCCGCGTATCTGCGGCTGGCGCGCCTGCGCATCCTGCGCGGCGAATGGAAGCTCGCCGAAACGGCCCTGGAGCAGGCCGCGCTCTGGTATCCAGGCGATGGTGACGTCTATCTGCTCCGGGCCCTGGCCGCCGTTTCCCGGACAGAGCCGTCCTATCGGCAACGCCTGCAGTGGTGGGACATGACGTCGGCCGCCAGAGGCGTCGCCAAAGAGCACGGCGACAAGGTGGCGGTCAGCATCGTCAGCCCGGATTCCATCCCCCTGCGGGATTTGTTCAATACGGCGCCGTTGACGCATCCTGACGGCAGAACCATCCTTTTCGTCAAAGAGGGTGAATAAGTGTATGGCTTGACGCCAGCAAGAAGAGCGAGGACAGCCATGAACCAAGGAAACAATATCGGCGTCGCGGTGGTCTTTTCCGGACCGAGCGGAGTCGGCAAATCGACCGTCTGCCGGCATCTGACCGGGCTGCTGCCGGAATTTCATTTTTCCGTGTCCTGCACGACCCGTGCGCCCCGGCCCGGCGAAACCGATGGTCGTGAGTATTATTTTCTCAGCCGGGAGGAATTTCTGGCCCGGCAGGCGGCCGGGGAATTTCTGGAATACGCGGAAGTTCACGGAAATTACTATGGCACGCTGCGCCGGGAGTTGGAACCGCGAATACTGGCGGGAGGCGACGTGATTCTTGACATCGATGTCCAGGGAGCGCGGCTCGCCCGCCAGGCGCTGGCGGGGAAGCCGGATTTGGCGGCTGCCCTGCTGCTCGTCTTTCTGGCCCCGCCGTCAATGGCCGAACTGGAACGACGGCTGCGCGGCCGGCAAACGGAAACCGAGGACGCCATCCGGCGCCGCCTTGCCAATGCCGCCAGGGAAATGGCCGCCTGGCGCGAGTATGATTATGTCATCGTCAACGACGAGGCGCCGATGGCCGCGGAAAAGCTCGCCGCCATTGTGCGTGCCGCCCATTGCCGTTGCGCCCTCATGCGAAAGGAGCCTTGGAACCATGCGTAAGACCGATGATTCACCCCTCGACTCGAAACGGCCGCCGGAGAGCCCAATGCTGGTTTTGGGTGTCACCGGCTCCATCGCGGCCTACAAGGCCGCCGACTTCACCAGCCGATGGCGCCAGGCCGGCCTGGGAATCCAGGTGATCATGACCGCGGCCGCGCAGAAGCTGGTGTGCCCGCAGACGTTCTGCACGCTGTCGCGCCATCCCGTCATCACGGATTTGTGGACGATGCCGGACTGGCAGCCCGGCCACGTGGAGCTGGCCATGCGGGCGGCGGCTTTGCTGGTCATGCCGGCGACGGCCAACATCATCGGGAAAATGGCCCACGGCATTGCCGACGACGCCTTGAGCACCTATTATTTGTCCCATGCCGGGCCGGTGTTTGTCGCTCCGGCCATGAATCCGCGGATGTGGGCGCATCCCGCCGTGCAAGCCAACTGCCGGATCCTGGCCGAACGCGGCGTGCGTTTCATCGGCCCGGTCGCCGGGCCGGTCGCCTGCGGCGGGGACGGCGTCGGCCGCCTGGCGCCCGTCGACGAGATTTTCGCCGTCATGACGCGCGCCTTGAAACCACGAACCGCGGAATGACCGCCGCGAGCGACTTGGCCCAGTCAGGCTGAGCTATCAAGGCAGAGCCCGTCCGAAAAGTTGCCTACGCCGCGCTTGCCGCGGTATCAAGGGCCATGAGACTTTTCTCAGCCAACCTTTGGTTTCATAGGAGCCTTACCGCAAATCCGGCAGCCCGTGATGTCATGACGGCATGGAGACCGCTGTCCACGACACTTTCCTCGCGCGCGACCAATTGGGTGGAGGATCCCCCTTTGGGTGGGTGGGCTTGATTTCTGCGGACGGCGGGAAAAATAGTTGGCAAAGGCACATTTTACAAACGTTTTCTGACAGTATCATCTGAAATAGTATCTTTCCCATGACTTGCGGCCATCCGAACAGTCCCCAGCCCAGCGCCTTGCGCTTGTTCAAGTGCATGAAGCCGATGCCCATGACGTGATGATCGGCAGTAACCGCCTTCGTTTTATCCGCGGATGACGCTGATGAGCGCTGATTTTCAAGGCGCATCTTGACAATCGGCGTCCTCTGCGGATGAATCTTTCGACAAAGGCGTTACGGACGGCGTCAAGCCCATACTGGTGTCACCCCGAGGGAGAGCGCGCCAGGACCTTGCGTCGATGCCTCCACGGGTCGGCGTCGGTTCCGGCCGGTCGAGTTGTTTTTTTGCGGATGGGCGATTATCGTATAGTTTTGTTTTCACATGGCCGCTTTTCCGACCGGCCTCTGGGGTCCATACCATCATCTTTCCCACCGAACAGCAGCATACCATGGATGATTTATTCAGGAAAAAGGACTTGCGGGTCACGGTCGTGGGCCGGAATCTGGACGACATCGTGCCCTTGATCCGATTGCATCCGGTGACCTTGGTCGAGGATGCGCCGGATCTGGTCATTTCGCATGGAGGCGACGGCTCGTTGCTGGGCGCCGAGCTGCGCTTTCCGGGAATCCCGAAATGCCCGATCCGGGACCGTCGGCAAAATCCCAAATGCCCGCGGCACTCGGAACTGACCACTTTGGCCAAGCTCTTCAATGGCGAATTGAAGAAAAACTATCTGGAAAAGCTGGAGGCCGTCACGGAAAACGGCGCCCGGCTGTGCGCCTTGAACGACGTCGTCCTCACCCGCCAGCTTGCTTCCAGCGCCGTTCGCTACCGGATTTGGATTGACGGCGAGCTGTTTCGGGGCCAGGTGGTCGCCGATGGTTTGGTGGTGACGACGCCGTTTGGCAGCACCGGCTATTACCAGAGCATCACCCGCGGCAACATCCAGGCCGGCATCGGCCTGGCCTTCAACAACGCCATGGACCTCCTCGGCCACACGGTCATCCGCGGGGAAGCGCGGCTGACCATCCAGCTGCTGCGGGGGCCGGCCGTCATGATGGCGGACAACAACCCGCAACACCTTGAGCTGGACACCGGCGCCATGATCCATGTCCATGTCCTCCCCGAACGCACCCCCGTCTACGGCGTCGATGTGTTCCGCTGCCTTGACTGCTATCATCTCCGCAAAGACGGCGTGGCCGATGCCAGCGCCGGCGCCCGGTCCTGAACCGGCTCGGCCGCGGCCAATCGACACCTTCACTCACCATCCCTTATGCCATCAGGAAAGGGTCGTTATGCCTCTAATGAATTTTGTCTCCAGCGGCGTCGTTGTTTTTCTGCTGTCGTATATGGTCGGCAGCATACCATGCGGCTTTCTGATCGGGAAATTCAATGGCTTGGACATCCGTCGCCACGGCAGCCGCAACATCGGCGCGACCAATGTCCGCCGGACCCTGGGAAAAGACTGGGGCTTGATTTGTTTTGTGCTGGATTTTCTCAAAGGGCTGCTGCCGGTGGTGGTGATCGGCCATGGCTTGGCGGTGAACTGGCACGTCGGTTTCGGCTGGGGAGGCATTCTGGCCGCCACCGGCGCGGTGATCGGGCACGTCTTCCCCTGCTGGCTGAATTTTCATGGCGGCAAAGGGGTGGCGACCAGTCTGGGCGCGGTTCTGGGGGTGGCTTTCTGGCCGGTGCTGATTGGCGGCCTGGTCTGGCTGGTGGCTTTTTTCACGGTGCGCATCGTTTCGATTGCCAGTATGGCCGCCGTGGTGGGCATGGCGGTCTCGTCCCTGGTCATGCTCCTGGCCGGCGCCCGCAGCATGCACTGGTCCATTTCCCTGCTTCTGTTTGCCATTGCCGCCTTGATCGTCATCCGGCACAAGGAAAACATCACCCGGATCCGGGAAGGCCGCGAACACGTGTTCGTGAAAATTAAACCGCGGAAGTGACGCGAGGTGACACCGATGCCGAGCCGTATCCTGACCCTGGTGACTCTGTTTCTCACGCTGGCCGGCGGGCTGGCCGGAGTGGCTGCCGATGCCCAGAACCAGCCCGCGATCCCCGGCGCGACCGCCTTGCCGGACGGCAATCTGCTGGTCGGGGACATTACTGTCCGCCGCGCCGCCGGCGAACTGGCCTTCCCGGCTAAAATCGTCCTCGAAGCCGGGCCTTTGGAGGTGATTGTCGCCCATCCGCACGGACGCCTGCATGAAACGCTGCTGGTGACGGAGGTGAAGGCCTTGCAGATCCAGACGATGCTGTACCTGCTGGGAGCAGAAAATGGCCGGCGGCTGCCTGAACCGGGCGAAAAACAGGGCGCCTTGGTGGATATCGACGTGGAATGGACCGACGGCAACGGCGAAAAGCAACGCCAGCCGATCGAAAACTGGATCCAGGACCGCCGGACCGAAAAGACCATGCGGCGGATCGGCTGGGCCTTTGTCGGCTCCGTCATCCAAGAAGGAAAATTTCTAGCGGACGTCGAGGGCAACGTGGTGGTGAATTACTCCGTGGGCTCGACGGTTTTGGATGTGCCGGACCCTGATAGCCGGTCGGATGACACATTGCATTCGGTGCACACGGACCATGTCCGCGCCGCGGGCGGCGCCGGCCAGGCGGTGACCGTGGTGTTCAAGCCGCGACGACAGTAACCCTGCCGGCCGGAGGCCGCCAAGGGGGCGTCGGTCCGTCTGGCTGGCGCCTGGGGCGGGCGCGCTTCGAGGGTGCGGGTCCGATGGCACCCAGGGCATTCGGCCCCGGTCGGCCGGCCGGGAGAAGGCCAGCCGGCGGCAAATCCACGATGAGCTGCCCTCCGCCGTGCCGCCCGGCGCCGCGCCTGGCAGCCGATTCAACCAACAACATCGCATGAGACAGGATGGAATGAAGATGGAATATGCGTGCATTGAACAGGGCAACCTCGCCAGCGCGACGGACTTTTTGGCGGCCGGAATCACCGCCGGGCTGAAACGCAGCGGTGCTCCGGACATGGCCTTGATTTACAGCCGCCGTCCGTGCGTGGCGGCAGGGGCGTTTACCAGCAATTTGTTCGCCGCCGCCCCTGTGATTTATGACCGCGAGGTCATTGCCGGCGGGCAGCCGGTGCGGGCGGTGCTGGTCAACAGCGGCAACGCCAATGCCTGCACCGGCGAACGCGGTCGGCGTGACGTCGAGGCCACCGTCGCGCTCGTGGCCAATTTGCTGCAGGTTCCGGAACGGCAGGTGCTGGTGTCGTCAACCGGCCGCATTGGCGTCCCCATGCCCATGGACGTGATCAAGGCCGGCGCCGCCAAGGCCGTGGCCGCGTTGAGCGAGCAGGGCGGCTCGGACGCCGCCGAGGCGATCATGACGACCGACACTCGCCCGAAGCGCCTGGCCGTGGAACTCTCGCTCGGGGGCCGGCGCGTCGTCATCGGCGGCATGACCAAGGGCGCCGGCATGATCGCACCTAAATTGCGGATGCAACCGCCGCAGGCGACCATGCTGGCCTACATCACCACCGATGCCGCCATCACCCGTGAAGCATTGCACGCGGCGCTGGCGGCCAGCCTGGACCAAAGCTTCAACCGCATCACCGTCGACGGCGACACCAGCACAAATGACACCGTCATCGCCCTCGCCAATGGCGCGGCCGGCAATCCGCTGATTGAGTTGGATACCCCGGAATTCGCGGCCTTTTGCCAAGCTTTCGCCCATGTCCTCGGCACCCTGGCCCGCGAGATGGTCCTCGACGGCGAAGGCGTTTCCCGTTTCGTTGAAATCAATGTCACCGGCGCCGGGACGGATGCGGACGCGCGCCGCTGCGCCGAGGCGATCGCCAATTCGGCCTTGTGCAAAACCGCCTGGTTCGGGGCCGACCCGAACTGGGGACGGATTCTCTGCGCCGCCGGCTACAGCGGCAGTGCCTTCGACCCGGCGCGGGTCAGCTTGTCCATGCAGGGCACCCCCGTGGTCAAAAACGGCCTGGACGCGGGCACTCCGGAACCGCAGCTGGCAAAATTGGTCGCCGCCAAAGAGCTGCGCATTGATCTCGACCTTGGTTCCGGCAGCGGGAAATTCACGGTCTGGACGTGTGATCTGACGTACGAGTATGTGAAAATCAACGCGGATTACCATACCTGACATCATGATCGGCGGAAGTCGCCGCCTGCAGGTGGGAGTCGCGCCGGGCAAGGGACCAGGAAGCCTGGAGGCAATTTCCGCCCCGGTGGTTTTGGCACAGG
>JAKLHU010000076.1 GCA_022709995.1 Verrucomicrobiota bacterium
AGGCAGGCATACCAGCCGCCTGCGAACGCATCCCAGTCACGCGCCGCGCCTAAGTCAATCTCCTCAACGCCCATGCCCCAGCGGGCGTTGGTGACTTCAATCCGGTAGAAGTCGCGCGGGGAATCGATGCAGAGGGTGTAGACCTGGCCGGCCTCGGCCGCAAAGGTGAACGCCTGGTCGAGCCGGAACACGCCGCGGCTGAGGAGATTGCCCTCCTGGTCATAGGCATAGCCCCAGATCATCCCGCCGTACTGGCGCTTGGGAATCAGCTTGACGCCGATGGGGCCCGTCGCCTCCGCGAGGAGGGCCAGCGTCTGCGGCCCGCGCACGCTGTACGGGGTGACCGGACCGGGCGAAGCGATCGCAGCCGGCTTCGCCGACGCGATCTTCGCCGGCGGCTTGGGCAGACCGCTTGTCTTCTGGCTGATGTACAGCGCGTTCTCCGGACTGCTGATGAGACTGATGAACTGGTCGTAGGACACGTCCAGCGAGGATTCGTACGTATCGGGAATCATCTTCTGCTGCCGCAGATTCCAAAGCAGAAGCGAGAGATTCACCCCGAGACGTTCCAGCCGGAACCGGGCCGACGCGTCCTTGATCTTGCCCAGAGCCGAAGCGTACAACCGCTCGAATTCCGGGAAATTCGCCGCATAGACTTTGCGGAGACGGTCTTGCGAAAGGGTGTACGTTTCCGAGGCGTTGGCGATGAAATAGTCCTTGGTGGCGCGGTCGAGGAGATGGTAGAATTCCTGCATGTCCCCGCTGCCCTCGGCATAGGCGTGGTCGCAGAAATCCTGGAACAACGCGTCGATGTCGGCCAGCGGGTTCCAGGCGAGCTTGGCCAGCAGGTAATTCGTCACCGCGGCATGGCCCCAGGCGGCGTTGCCATACACGTAGACGCCCTTCATCTGGTTCGACTTGATCCGCGGATACAGGAATTTAAGGATATCGAGGGCGGGGGCGTTGGGCGCTCCGAGCGCATTGGACACGCTGTTGGGCAGGTCGTAGAACGACAGATTGGCAGTGATTTTCGGCCACTGCGGAAGCAGGCCGTCGAACAATTCCCGGGTCTCGGGGCGGTACAGGGTATAGCCGTAGTCGAAAGACGGCGCCCAGACCAGGAAGATGTTCGATTCGAGCTGGAACGGCTTGCTCGGCGGATACACATACTGGGCATAGACGTAGCCGGCCAAAAGCTTGTCCGGGAAACGCGGTTTGACGAGCTTGGCGACTTCATTGTAGAAATAGATGACCGCCGGGGTGACCGACAGTTTGCCCGTCGGGTCGGTTTCGTAGTAGGACGTGCACGTCTCGCATTCGCACCAGCCGCCGCCGTCCGACGGCGACAGCGAAAAACAGGTCGACCGCGGATTGCGGGTGAAATAATCGCAGGCGGCTTCCGCAAACCGGCGGATGGTGCTGGGGTTGGTCTGGCAGAGCTTGTAGTAATCGCCGGACGGCGGCGTGCGCTGGCCGCCGGAAACCATGTACCACTCCGGATGCTCGGCAAATTTTTCCGGCGGGCAGGTGTGGATCCAGTTGTGGCCATGCGTCAGGAACAGACTGAAGCCGAGCTTCTGGCGCCAGGACCACCGCTCGACCCCGGCGGCGTTCGGCTGGATGTAAGGCAGGCGCCGGTTGAGAAAGCCAGGCGCTTCCACCCGCTCCGTGTCCGGCACGCTGACGGTCGGGCGCCGCGGCACATAGTCTCCCTGCGGCCCGGGCATCAGCCAGCGCACGCCAAAATAATCTTCCAGGAGGGTGGCCACGCCATTGCGGGTGCCGGCGCTGGTGCCGCCTTGCGGCGTCTGCTCGTCCTTGCCGGTGTCCGGCCCCAGAATGAACACATCGCCATTCAGGGGTTTGATGCGGAACCCCTCCCATTCCAGGCCGACCGCCGTCACCCCGGCCGCCGCCGCCGCCCGGGTCGCACCCAGGGAAATCATGGGCTTGGCCGCGGCATGCACAATCGCCAGATTGGCGCCCGTGACCTGCTGGCAGTACGCCTGCAAGTCCGCCGCCGCTTCACGGACCGACGCCGGGGCGTCTTCCTCGACATGAATGACAAAGGCACTCCGGCCGTCCTTGACCAGATCAAGGCCGGAGACGGCGCCCGCCGCCAGCACTACCAAGGCGGCAAGAATACTCTGACGACACACTTTCGCTCTCATGGCGTTCTTTCCTCCGTGCAAAAGCTTCCGTACTCGCATGACATGACACCTCTACAAAATACGCGTCCGAACCGGCATTGTCAACTGCGCCGCCGACACAGTGGACAGTGGACAGTGGACGTTAGTGGACTTTAATGGACGTTAGTGGACAGTGGACGTTCGAGCGGCACACGTCCACAAGATTGCCGGAGCATCTTGGTCTGGCGGTCCAGAGCTCCCAGCTCTGGCAACCAAAATTAGGCAACCAATGGCCGGGTCGTTCAGCGCCCGAGCTTGTTGTTGATGAAGACGAGCGCTTCCAGTCCGGGCAGGTTTTTCTGTTTGGCGTTTTGGGCCCACTGGTCGAAGAGGGGTTCGAGGGCGTCGGCGGCCTTTTTGTTTTCGACCGGGTCGATGGTCGTCACGGTTTTCCCCAGTTCGGTGACGAACTGCAGGCCTTCGGCATCGGCGTCATCCCAGGCCTGGCCGTGCTTGGGAATCCATTCCTGGCTGACGTCGGCGATGATTTTCTGGATGTCGGCGGGCAGTTTTTCCCATGTTTTTTTGTTCATGACGACGAACATGGTGGTGGTGTAGCCGATGGCGGGGATTTTGGTGACGTGCTTGATGACTTCGCCCTGTTTCCAGCCCTTGAGGGTTTCCATGGGACAGAGGGTGCCGTTGACGACGCCTTTGCGCAAAGCTTCGAAGGTGTCGGGCTGGCTCATGCCGACGGCGCTGGCGCCGAGGGCGCTGATGACCATGGCGGTGATGCCGGTGCCGCGGATGCTTTGGCCGTGGATGTCGGCCAGGGTCTGGACCGGGTTCTGGGAGGCGAGGAGGCCGGGGCCGTGGGCATGGGCATAGAGGAAGTGGGTCTGGGCCAGTTCCTGGGGCTGGAAATGGCTGATGAACTCGTTGGCGATGCGGGTGGCGGTTTTGCCGTCGGGGTAGCCATGCGGCAGATCCAGGCATTCGATCAGCGGGAACAGGCCGCGGGTGTAGGCGAAGCAGCTCATGCCCAGATCGGAGACGCCATTGATGACGCAGTCGTAGTTTTCGCTGGCGCTGGAGAGGACGGCGCCGGAATAGATGTCGACGACGACGCGGCCCTTGGTCCGGAGTTTGATTTCCTCGGCCCATTGTTCCGCCAGTTTGGTGTGGATGTGGGTGGAGGGGAAGAAGATGCTGTAGGTCAGGCGGAATTCCGGCCCGTCGCCGCCTTTGCGACAGGCGGCGAAGGCGATGGCGGCGACGACGATGGCCAGGAGCGGGAGGAGCGCGAGCAGGGTGGCGAGGGTCCGGCGGCGGGGCGGGGGCTGGGCGCCGTGGTTGTCCGTGGCGGTCTTCGTGTTCATGGCGGGGTTCCTTTTGGCGGCTTGGAGGGCGTTTGCGGTTGTGGAGCCGTGCCGGGGAGGCGTTGGGAAAGGGCGGGTGGAAAGCGTTTGGATGTGCTTGCGGTTTGGAGTGGTTGCGGGCGGGGAGGAGGGAAGAAAAAAAAGAGACAACACAGTATGGCCGGTCGATCGTCCGGTCAGTCGGTGTTGTCCTGGTTGAGCTTGGCGGCGCCGTTTTTGGGGCGTTTGCGATGGCATGGCCACCGGCAGCTCAGATTTTGGCTTTGAGGAAATTGACAGCGGTGCGGATGTCCGCTTCAGGATTGGTCCCGACCTCGCGTTCGATGGTTAGGTAACCCCGGTAACCTACTTCGGAAAGGGCCGCCAGATAGCGGTCCCAGTCCACTTTTCCCTCGCCGAGTGGCAGTTCGTTGAACAGTTCGCCGATATTGAGCCCTTCGACGCCGCCTTCGGCAAAAGCGGCATAGACTTGGACGGGGTCGCAGGGCTTGTACTGGATGCCGTCCTTGGCGTGCGTGTGGACGATGTGCTTTTTGAGGGCGTGGACGGCCTGGACCGGGTCGTCGTTGAGGACCATGATCAGGTTGGCGGGGTCGAGGTTGACGCCGACTCCGGGGGAGTTCACCTCGTCGAGGAAGGCCGCCAGGCGCGTTGCCGGTTCCGGGCCGGTTTCGATGGCGAAGGCCACGCCGCGGCTGGCGGCGTACTGGCCCAGTTCCCGGCAGACCTTGAGTTGGTTGCGGTAGACCGCCGAGTTGCGGTCCGGGGGAACGACGCCGATATGGGTCGTCACCACTCGCGTGCCCACGTCGACGGCCAGGTCGACAATCGCCTTCGAACGGCTGATTTTGGCCGCGTTTTCCGCTTCGATCTGGAAGCCATGGCCGCCCAGGTCGCCGCAGAGGGCGGAGATTTCCAGGCCGGCGTCGCGGACGAGTTGGCGGAACTGGCGGCGGCGGCTGGCGTCAAGGGCTTCGGCCGACATGTCGCCTTCGACTACATAGACCTGGATGCCGTCGGCGCCAAGTTCACGGGCTTTGCGAACGCCCTCTGGAATAGGCAGGCGAAGTGAGTCCACCATCACGCCGATTTTGAATTTGGACATGGCAACGCGCTCAATAGGGGTAGGGAGGTGATTTGGCCGGCACGCCGACCTTGACAAAACTGATGGGAATGTAATTTAATGGGGTTTGAAGGGAGTGCAAGTCTCCGGCGCGGGAAAACTCCATCTTGCGGTAACCGGTCACCCATTGAACCTTGAGCCAAAGAGCAGCGCTATTCTTCGCCTGGTCTCAATCCGGCCTCCGGACGCCGGCGGCAAGATTCCTCCTGGCCAGGCCGGAAAGCCTGGTTATATTAGGGCAGGTGAGAATCCGCTCGATCTGCTTTGTCGGTTGAGAAGTCGGTCGGCTAGGCTGGCGTCTTCTTCGAACGCGACGTCTTTTCCCACGACGCGTCTTTCTGGGGACGGCCGTGCGCACATGTCTGACACAGTAGCAAGGAGAAACCATGGGAACCACATCGGCCGGCGCCAAGCAGGGAAAGTTGAACTACAAGTTGTTCTGGACTTGGGATCACAGCACGAATTGGGTGTTGAACACCATCGGGAAGCAGAATTGCGGCGTCGCCAACCATTACACCAAGCGGCCGGACACCTTTGTGCGGGACTACCTGCGCGTCGTCGACTGGAGCGCGGCCAACGGCATAGACGCCATCGGCATTGTCGGCCTGCTGCGGGACAGCCACGGCGGCTTTGACAGCGCCCGCCGGATCTGCGCCTACGCCCGGGAGCGCGGGGTGCGGATTTACCTCATTGCCGGCCTGTACGCGTATGGCGGGATATACTATGAAGGCGATTCGCCGCTGTCGCTGGACCGTTTTTTGGCCAACAATCCGGACTGCATGGGCCAGGCGCTGGACGCGTCGCCGCAGTACATTAATTTCCGCTTCCCCTACGGCTACAAGAAAGAGCCGGTGGCCTGTCCCTCCAACCGCAAAGTCCGCAATTTCGTCCTGGATTCGCTGGACTATTTGTTCATGGTCATTCCCGAGTTGGGGGGCATCCAGATGGAGGCCGGGGATTCGTTTCAGTGCCTGTGCGAGCGTTGCCGGGCCCGGAGAGCGGACATGCACGGCGGCGAGAAGCGTCTGCCGGCTTTTTCGTTCAGCGACATGGCGGACATTTATCCGGCGGCGGCCGAGGTGGTGTGGAGCCGTTCGCCGGACGCCTGGGTGATCTGCGAAACCTACACGCACTACATCAACAACAGTGTGTTCAGTGACGTCACCTCGCCGGCGTTGCAGGCCATGCTGAAAATGCCGGACCAGACCTTCTGGCAGTGGGGCGACCGCAGTTTCGGCCAGCGGGTCTGGACCGAGGCGGACCGTCTTCCCGAGCCTTTGCGCCGTTTCCGGCATGTGATGCGGGCCCACCACAGCACCCAGTGGGATGGCGGCCGCGGCACCCTGGCGGTGGAGAACATCCGCCAGCAGTGCCGGCTGAGCTATGCCGCGGGGATTCAAGGCGTGTCTATGTTCGGGGAGACTTCCCCCTTTCACGCCAACACGGAATTCAATTATCTCGCCCTGCAGTACTTTGCCGACCACCCGATGGATTCCGTCCATTCTTTCGCCGAGCAGGTCATGGCGCCGCGCCTGGGCGGAACCGCGCTGGCCGAGCGCTATCTTGAATTGGGTGTCTTGGCCAAGACGCCGGAAAAAATCCCGTCCGCCGTCCGTGAAATCGCCAAAATCATTTCTGGCGTCACGGACGACGACGCTTTGCGGCGGTGGAATTACCTGGCGTCGTTTCTGAATTCGTACTACTGGGAAAGCGTGCAGGGGCAGAAGGCCTAGTCCGAGGCCATTTTAAAAGCACAAGTTGGTTTTGCGAGGGGGAGGAAAGGGCCGTGGTCCTTTCCTCCCCCTCGCGCTCCCCCGCCTATTCCTTTCCGGCTGAGGTTGTTGCCGCTGCCTCATGGCGGCAGCGGCGACAACCTCGGCGTCATCCGCGGCCGTTGGCAAAGGCATTTCGGACGACCTCTGCGAGTGCGGCGCGGCGGGTTTCGCCGCGCTTGCGGTCTGCAGTCACTCCAGTTCGTAGACGTGCGTGCCGTAGTCGGTGAAGGTGTCGGCGAGGACGCCGTCGGCCAGTTGGAGGGTGCGGTTTTCGAAGAGGACTTTGGCGGCTGTGACGCCTGGCAGCGTGATCTGGGCTTTGACGGCGTCTGCGGTTGAGCAGGAGGCGAGGAGGAACTTTTTGCCGTCGTGGACCTTGAGGAGGATGGACAGGGCCGGGTTGCCGTCGGCGTCGACTTGCGGTCCGTCGACGATGGCCGGCGCCGCGGGCTGCGCCGGATTGCGTTCGACCAGGATGTCCTGCAACGTCGCCAGTTCCTTGGCGACGGTGGTGATGTTCTTCCATGTCTCCGGCGTGTCGGTGACGCCGTGGTTTTTGTTGTAGCCGCCGTAGGTGTACCACGTCATGCCGTGGGCGCCGTTGATGATGGCGAGATAGGTCATGGCGCGTAGTTCGGCGAAGGTCGGGAAACGGGCCCAGCTCCAGCCTTGGAAATATTGGACGATGGTCCAGATGGTGCGGGGCGGGTTGCCCTTGCGTTGGAGGTCCTTCCGGATGGTCAGCATATCGGTGACGACTTTGGCGACGCCGGGCTTGCCTTCCAGGTCGTGGATAGGGTAGATTTCCGGCAGGAAGCCGTCGGTGGCGTCGACGAAGTCCAGATAGCGCGAGGCTTTCGGGTTGCCGACCGGGTCGGCCTGGATGGTGATGCGTCCGGGGTCGACGGCTCGCACCGCCGAGCTGAGGGACTGCAGCTGCTGCCAGGTGACGTGGGAGGCGGTGTCGTCAGCCAGGTACCAGGCGAGCAGGGCGGGGTGGTTGCGTTCGCGGATGACCGCTTTGAGGACAACGCCGGGGTCCATGCGGTTGGCGCCGGCGCCGGAGGCGATGTAGAGTTTCATGCCGTACTCGTGCGCCTTGTCCATGAACAGCGTAAAGTCCTGGCCGCGGCCGCTGTTGTAGGTATGGACGAGATTGAAGCCGTTTTTCCGCAGTTCCGTGAAGCAGTTGTCGAAGTTGAAGTCGTTGAACTCGCGTTTCCAGACGGAGTAGAGTCCGATGGGGAAGAACGGCTTGCCGTCGACCAGGGTGAAGCCGTCGTCGCGGACGGTGACGATGTTGTCCCGGGGCGATTCGCCGATGGAGAAGAAGAAGGTGGCGTCCAGGGGATTGCCTTCGATGTCCTCGACGTGGACGGTGCAGGAATGGAGGTTGATGATCGGCGCGTCGGGGAATGGCTGGGACAGGTCGTCGGGGTTGGGGGCGCCGGGGAGCGGCTGGAAGGGGGTGGCCGGGACGTAGGTCACCGTGTCGCCGGCGCGGGTTGCGGCCGCAGTGATGTCTTTGCCGTCCAGGGCGACGGTGAGGGTGCGCCAGTTGACGGCCGTGTCGGCGGTGATTTGGAAAGAAACGGGAACCAGTGGGTTGGGTGAGCGCGCCGGTGTGCGCGGGAAGAGCCTTGGCGCCTGCGGTTTCGCCTTTTCGTAATTGGCGTCGGT
>JAKLHU010000077.1 GCA_022709995.1 Verrucomicrobiota bacterium
TGGGAAAACGAGCCGCCGCACTGGGATTGAGCCTCGTGCTGGGCGCCGGCGCCTTGACGGCCGCAGACGAAGAACTGCTCCGCAAGATCGAAGCCATGCAACAGCAGATTCAAGCCCAACAGACCATGCTCAACCAACTCCGGCAACAAATCCAAGAGCAGCAGCAGACCACACCGACAGTCGTGAAGGCGGAAGTCAAAACCCAGATCGACGAACGGCTGTCCAAACAGTCGGCGCCGCTGATCAGCCTGGGCAAGGGCATTGAAGGCCTGTCACTGGTCGGAGACCTGCGCCTACGCTACGAATACGCCGACACCGACCGCGACCACCAGCCTGACGCCAACTACAAGTCGCGCTTCCGCCACCGGGTCCGCGTCGGCGGCGTGTGGAAAAACCCGACCGAGGAATGGGAAGTCGGCCTGGGCCTTGAAGCCGGCAGCTCGGACGGCACCGGCGCCAACCAGAGCTGGAACACAAGCAAGGTCTGGGAATCCGGCAGCGTCTACCTTGACTATGCGTACGCCAAGCACGTCTTTGGGGACAGCGGCCTCAGCTTGACTCTCGGCCAGCAGAAAAATCCCTGGAAGCACAGTTTTCTGAGCTTCGACGGCGACCTCCGCCCCACGGGTGCGACCCTGGCCTACGGCGACGACGTCTGGTTCGCCACTCTCGGCGCCTACAATCTGCGCAGCGACAGCAAGCTCAGCGGCCATGACAACCAGACTCTGGCCAACATGTACGGCGGCCAGGCCGGCATGACGTTCAAAAACGACTCGCTCAACGGCCTGCTGGCCGCGGGTTTCTACCACTATGACGCCGAGACCGCGAAGTACCAGCTCGACCGCGACGCCGATGACTGCAACTACCAGATCGGCACCCTGTATGGCGAACTGGGCGGCAAGATCGGCGATGTGCAACTCAAAGGCCTGGCCGAGGCGGCGATCAACTTCGGCGCCGACGACGACTTCAGCCAAGGAGTCGCCTATGGCCTGGCCCCGGATGACTACCGCGCCGAAAGAATGACCTGGCCTGGATGATCGGCCTGGAAGCCAAATTGAACAACGTCAAGGCCAAATACGCGTATGCCCGCATCGAAGGCGATTCCGTGCCCTGGTTCACTTCCGACAGCGACTTCGGCTCCGCCGCCTTGCGCGCCAGCCGTTCCACCAACGTCTGCGGACACTCGCTTGGGCTGGAATACAGCTTCAGCAAAAACTTCACCCTGGGTGGCAGCATCACGCTCACCGAACTGATCGAAGCGGAGTCCGGTCGCGACCAGGAAGGCACCCTCTATCAACTCGACATGGTGTATAAATTCTGACCCTTTTCCGGACGGCGCAAACTTGTTCCCAGCCGATTGCGGCGGCAGCACCCAGCTGCCGCCGCGTTTTTTGTTTGCCGCCAGGGCAAGCCTCGCAACAGCGGTCTGTCCGTCCCCAGCGGGAAGCCCCCCGTCCAGAGACATTTTCGGCCTCGGCCGCCGCAATAATTCACGCTTCGGCAGGAAATCTCCAGCCGGATGGATTATACTATTTTCTTGTTAATGTGAAAAAGGTGGTGATGAGCTTTTGTAGTTGCCAACCCTAAGCGCCATGTTTCCAGGTTTCAGGATGCCGTATGGTGTCCAGCCTTCAGGCTGCCGTATGGTGTCCAGCCTTCAGGCTGCCGTATGGTGTACAGCCTTCAGGCTGCCGTAGGCGGGACAGAACCAATGCTTTTCACTTATGCGTAGTTCTGGCTGGAAACATGAAACTTATAGGACGGCGAAATAGGACATATGGGACGTATTGGACGTATGGGACCGCAAATAGGACAATGGGACGACTATGCACTTGGGTTACTGAAGTCGCAAAAAGTCCACCCGAGCCCAAAACTCAACAGCATTGGTCTCATGGGATGGCTATGATTCCCAAGCGCGCAACTCGAGGGGCCGAGGCAACATGAACAGCTACGAACGGATGACGCGTTTTTTGCGCGGCGAGGAGACCGACCGCCTGCCCTTCATGCCGATCCTGATGCGCTTCTGCGCCCGACACACCGGCACGAAATACCGCGATTTCATCCTCAGCCCAGAGGAGCACTGCCGGAGCAACATCGCCTGCGCCAACGCCTTCGCGTCCGACTGGGTCAATGTCATGAGCGATCCGTATGGCGAATTGGAAGCCTACGGCGCCAGCATCGAATACCCGGAGGATTCGCTTCCGTTGGACAAAATCATCCTCTTTCAGGAAATCCGTGACCTCGCCCGGCTGCCACGGCTTGACATGGGCGCCCACCCGCGGCTGCGCGGGCGCCTGGAGGAACTCCGCATCTTCCGCCGCGACCTCGGCGGCAGCCAGGTCATCTGCGGGTGGATTGAAGGGCCCTTGGCCGAATACTGCGACCTACGCAGCCTCGCCAACGCCTGCTATGACCTGTACGACCACCCCGCCGAAATGGCGGCCGCAATGGAAATCATCCACGCCAACGCCAGGGATTTCGCCACTCTGCAGGTCGAGGCCGGCGCCAACATGATCGGCATCGGCGATGCCGCCTGCTCCCAGATCGGACCTGAATTCTATCTGCAATACGGCTTCCCATACGAAAAGAAGCTGGTCGAGCACATCCACGGCCTGGGCGCCTTGGCCAAGCTCCACATCTGCGGCAACACCTCGGCCATCCTCCCGGACATGATCAAAACCGGAGCCGACATCGTGGACGTCGACCATCTGGTCAAGAACATGTCGCCCTACCCGGAACTCTTAGGACCGCACCAGGTTTTTTGCGGCAACCTCGACCCGGTCCGCGTCTTGCAAAACGGCACGACTCAAGCCATCATCCAGGAGGCCCGCGCCGCCCGTCGGCAAACGAAGGGCCGCCTGATCTTGTCCGGCGGCTGTGAAATCACGCCAGACACGCCGCCGGAAAATCTTTCCGCCTTGGCGGGCTGCTGCCGGCTGGCGGGCTTCTGAACGACGACGGGCCCGGTCGGCGACGGGGCAAACTCAGACGCGCCCCCACCTCGGCCCTGGCTGGCGTCCGGGCGCCGGCGCCAAACCTCGATTTTGGATTCCGGCGCGCTGCCGCCCTCTTGGCCACGACTTCAAGCAACAGGACATTTCACCATGCAACAGCTGTCTGGACAAACCGCCCTCGTCACCGGCGCCTCCCGCGGTTTGGGCAAGGGCATCGCCCTCGTCCTGGCGGAAAACGGCGCCGACGTCGTGGTCAACTATCACGCCAACGCCGCGGAAGCGGAGACGGTCCGCGCCGCCATCGAGGCGCTCGGCCGGCGCTGCCTGGTGGTCAAGGCCGACGTCGCCGGCGCGGACGACGTCCGGGCGATGTTCACGGCGATCGACCAGCAATTCGGCCGCCTCGACATTCTCGTCAACAACGCCGGGACCAGCCGCTCGGAAGACATTTTCACCACCACCGAAGACAGCTGGGACTTCATTCTCGACACCAACTTGAAAAGCATGTTTTTGTGCTCCCAGGCCGCCATGTTCAGGATGCGTGAGCGCCGCTACGGCCGGATCATCAACATCAGTTCCGTGGTCGGCCAGCAAGGCGCCCTGTTTGGACACGTCCACTACGCGGCCACCAAAAGCGCCATCCTCGGTTTCACCAAAACCCTGGCCCGTACCGGCGCCCCGCTGGGCATCACCGTCAACGCCATTGCGCCGGGCGTCATCCGGACCGAACTGCTCTTCCAGACCCACGGCGACGAGGGCGTCAAAAAACTCTCGGACAGCATTCCTCTCGGTCTGGGTGAACCTCGCGACGTCGGCCTGGCCGCGGCCTTCCTGGCCGGGGAAGGCGGCCGCTACCTGACTGGAATCTGCCTGGATGTCAATGGCGGCCTCTACATGCGCAGCTAACAGCGAGGACGGCCCCCCGCCGCACGCGATAGGTCGGCGGCGAGCCGGCCGCAAGAACGACGGTCGACTCCGACCACCACCTGTCCAGACCCGGCGATCCCGGGGCTTCCCGACCGGCGGACGAATGCCATCACGAAGAGATCGGTCAGCCATTGAGAATTGAGCGATAGAGGAGTCAACGCTTGGGCGCCTCAGGGTCTGAGGCGCCACCTTGGCGCGCCAGGCCACTAGGACCGCCATTATCAATGGATGACCGCTTACGAATAGGTTGAGATGCCTCATGCTTGTGGTGTTGACGACATCCGGGTGAGCGTCTGGCGATATTGTCGTTCCGCTGTTTTTTTTGCCGCCCTGCGGCTGTCGGCGCTATACGTGTTGCTTCCCCCGAGCGAGGAGTAGCCGGAAAGGCTTTGACGGCTGTCTTGGCGGCGGCATGGGTTGCATTGGTCTCAATTCTTAACGCGTTCCCTACTTTATAATGCCTTTCATGTTCGCTTCATCCGACCGGAAGGAATGGGACGAAGGGGTCGGCGGCCGGTGCTCGAGGGGGTGAATGGCTGCCTATTCCCGGCGACCGCGTCCGCGTGAAAGTAGGGTGGTGTCATTTGACAAGCGCGCGGCAGAGATATAGCGTAAGAAAAGCCCGTGGATTGAGATCGGCCTGGCCAGTCCGTCCGTTGCGGTACGGCGTCGAAGCGACTGCCGTTGGCTAAAATTGTGTTTTTCGATTGGGAACGTTGGCATCGATCTGGTGATGTGTCAGTGAGGAGAAAACGATGTTTTGCCTAGTCCTGTTTTCGGCATTGATTCTGGTTGGCGCCGCGATGTCGGCCGAGACTCTGCGTCTGCCCCCCGAACCCGCGAAGAGAATCATCCAGTTCGGCTGGGACAATCCGACGCCCGACTTTCTGGAGAAGAACATCGACCTGGTGGAGACTCATCTGCCGTACGACGGCATCGGCATACGGCTGCTGGGCGGAACCTATGACTTGGACGGGGTCAAATTCAGCACTGAAGGCGCGATGTTCAGCCGCACCAAGTTCAAGGCGGAGTGGTTCGAGCCGTACCGGCAGAGCCTGCGAAACACCAAGTTCAAGAAGTTGACCCACAATTTCTTGCGGACCAGCGGGCCATCCTTTCACGGCCGCCAGTTTGACCTTTTCGACGATGCCTATTGGGAAGCCAGCTGCCATAACTTCGCCCTGTTTGCCGCCCTGGCGAAAGACACTGGCATGAAGGGGCTCAATTTCGACTTGGAAGACTACGGCAACAACGGCATCTGGCAGTATCGGCCGGGGTGCGGACACGCGTGGCCGCAGGCCTACGACCAGGCTCGCGCGCGCGGCCGGCAATTCATCACCGCCATCACCGGCGAATACCCCGACATCACGCTTTTTGTTTTCTTCTGGCTGGATCTCGCTTTCGGCGCCGCCGATGGCATGCCGCTGGCCTTCGAACGCCTGGAGGGGTTCCGTTCCGGACTGCTGGTGGGATTCATCAACGGCATCTACGACGCCCTGCCGCCATCGGCGTTGATGGTCGACGGCATGGAAGCCCACGGCTATGGCGTCCGCAACATCGACAGCCTGTACCGGCTCCGCGCCCAGCGGGAAACCCGCTTCCGCCGCCTGGTCGCGCCGGAAAACCAACGCAAACTCCGCGAGCAGACCGCCTTGGCCGTGGCGACCTACCTCGACAGCTACATCAACCAGAAGCCGCCTTATTGCTTCCAGGAGGACATGGCCAAGGAAAACATGACCGCCATCGAATTCTTCCGGCGCAACCTGCGCCTGGCGGTTGAGTTCTCCGACCAGTATGCTTGGACGTGGAATGAACAGCGCCTGTGGTATCCGTCGACGCTGCAACTTGCTTGGCAACGCAAGTCCTTGGACAAGAATCCCGAAGTGCCCGGGCCGCTTTGGAGCCAGGCCTTGCCGGGGATTGAGGACGCGGTCAACTTTGCCCGCGCACCCCATGACTACGCGCTGCGGCAATTCGCATCGGGGCGGTGCGGCGGGAATCTGCTGCTCAATCCGTCTTTTGATGCCGAAGCGGGGCAGGCGGCCGTGCTGGATTTGGCGCCTGATTCGGTGGTGCTGGACAAGGTTCCGAACTGGGAGACCTGGCAGCCGAAGCATTCCCAGGGGAGTTTCCGGCTGGCGGCAGGCGAGGGCTATGGCGGGCGCCACGCCATGCAGGCGGCGGCGACCCGGGGCGGAGTCATCCACCAGGCGGTCAAGATCAACCAGAACGGCGTCTACGTGGTCCAGGCCCTGGCCAAGACCCAGGCCGGCGCCGGGGCGTCCTGCGGCATCGCCTGGCGCAATCAGAAGGGCGTATGGTGCAACAACCTGCGCAATTTCGCCGTGCCCTTTGGCGAAGACCTCGGCGATGGCTGGCGGCGGGCGACCATCGTCGTGCATGACATCCCGGAAAACACGGCTTTCCTGTCCGTCATGCTGGGCATGAACAGCGATGGCGCTCCCGACCAAGCCGTCTGGTTCGACGAGGTCGAAGTCCACGAAATCCTCTTCCCCGGCGATCCCCGCCGTCCGCGGGAAGACTGACCAGGCTCCGAGCGCCAAGCGAAAGTGAATGTTGCCGGAAGGGGAAAGGGACGGCGGCCATTTTTCAGCACAAATCCCCTCGGCCGCCAGATGCGGCACGATCCTTTGCCGCGAAAGAGCAAGCGAGTACAGGGTGGAAATCATTTTTCCCTGCCCGGAAAGGGCCGGCCCTGCTTGCCAAGTACGAATGTTCCTTTATATTAGAAGCCTGTATTCCATCGGGGCGTAGCGCAGTCTGGTTAGCGCGAGTGGTTTGGGACCACTAGGTCGGGGGTTCGAATCCCTCCGCCCCGACCACATTTTGTCCGCAGCCCTCAAGTCCGCCATCGGCTTCGAGGGCTTTGTTTTGTTTTGCCAACTTCCACAAAACAAGCTACTTGCGAATTTTTTCCTTCCCGTTCTCCTCACCTTGTAGAGAAGGCATTTTCGCCGAAAACCGAGAGAGGTTTCAGGTTTTTCTCTTGGTGTTTCTCTGCCGCAGGACTAAGTCCTACCCTCGATTCCAACGGCAAGAAAACCGTGATTTCAATGAGTTATGACTTTTTCTCCTTTGGCCCGTCTGCGCAGAAGTGTTTCCAGTCCATGTGATATGCTCATTGATGCATTCATTGTGCACTTCTGATGCGCAGGACGTGTTAAGCAGCGGGCCGTGGCGCGACAGGGAAGTATATTGTTTAACACCAGATCACGGTGTTATGGGCAAAGCAAGGGAAGAAAGCGATGTTTGAGCAGCGCGTGGCCATCGTGACCGGGGCGGGGGGCGGAATTGGTCTGGCGACCTGCCGAGCATTGTCCCGGGACGGATTCTATGTGGTAGTCACGGATATCACTCTGGAGCGTTCCCTGGCGGTGGCCGAGGAGTTGCAAGGGAAGGCGAAGGGGGCAATGCCCGTGAAACTCGATGTCATGGGCAGTGCATCGGAAATAGCGGCGGTTGTGGAAGGAATTTTTGCCCATACTGGACGCATCGACGTTCTGGTCAACAATGCCGGTGGGTCGGCGGCGCTTTTGGGTAAGATAACGGATTTCCGCGAGGCTGAGGAAGCGACCTGGGAGTGGGTTTTGCGGCTGAATCTTGGCGGGACAATGCGTTGCGCCCATGCTGTTCTCCAATATATGCTGGCGGCGAGATATGGCCGGATCATCAATTTGGCGTCGATTGCGGCGAATGGGCTTCCGGGTCGGGCGGACTATTCGGCCGCCAAGGCCGGCATTGTTGGCTTTTCGAAGGCGTTGGCCATGGAGGTCGGCTATGCTGGGATTACGGTGAACTGCGTTTCCCCGGGTCTCATCGAGCGCATGCGGCCGGCCGGCTCGGAAATATTACCGCAGGAGTGCGCAGCCCACCCCACGGATGGCAACTGGCTTGGGCATACTGGGGTGCCGATGGATGTCGCGGAGACCATTGCATTTTTGTCTTCGGAGGCGGCATCGTACGTCACGGGGATGGATGTCCTGGTTGACGGCGGACGCATGCTTGGCCCGACAAGCCAGATGGGACGCCAGACCCTGTATAACAAAAATGCATAACAACGGTAAGGCGGAGGCTAAGCCGGCGCCACGTGGGAAGGATAACGTTTCGTGCCATTGCCGGGGCGTACAAGGAGTTCACATAACATGCGCAAAATTGGCATTGTTTATGACACGCTGAAGATG
>JAKLHU010000078.1 GCA_022709995.1 Verrucomicrobiota bacterium
GCGCCTGCAAATACGCCGCCAAGGCCCGCTGCAAGGTGGCCTGTTCGGTTTCCGTGATGGGCTGGAAGTCAGCCATGGTGGCCAGATTGTCCAAAAGCTGCTCCCGGGTGCTCATGCCGCTGAGAACCGTAAGGACGCCCGGCAGCGAAGCCGCATAGCGGATGGCCCAGGAGGCCAAGCTGCGACCCGGCGCCGCGTCCCGCAAAATCGCCGCGGCCTTGTCGTTCAACGTCGCCAAGGCGCCGCCCCGGACCGGCTCCATGATGATGCAGGGGAGATTCCTGGCTTGGGCCATCTCATACAAAACGCGCGCGTTCTGAAGATCCCAATCCAGGTAGTTGAGCTGAATCTGGACAAAGTCCCAGCTGAATTCATCCAGCAGATACCGCATCAGCGCCAGCGGCCCATGAAACGAAAAGCCAAATTGGCGGATACGGCCCGACTTCTTTTCCCGATGCAGTTCGGCAAGGACTTTCTCCTTGACGTAGAGACGGTCAAATTCCTCGCGGGTCGACAGCGAGTGCAGAAGATAGTAATCAAAATAACCGACCTGGCAGCGTTCCAACTGGTCGGCGAACAGCTTCCGCGCCCCGGACAAGTCCGGCAAAAGCCAACCCGGCATTTTGCTGGCCAGGTAAAAACTGTCGCGCGGGAATTTTTTCAGGACGGAACCGACAAAAGGCTCGGACTGGCCGCTGAGGTAGCCCCAGGCCGTGTCGAAATAATTGACGCCCTGTTCATAGGCATATTCCAGCATCGCGGTCGCGGCCGGGACGTCAATGTCCTTGCTGCCGGCCACCAGGGGCAAACGCATGCAGCCGAAGCCCAGCTTGGAAACCGGCGGCGCGGGGGTGGCGAGATGCTTTTTGGTCATCCGTAACATCCTCTTTCTGGTTGGGCTATCGGTTCAACTCCGCCAATTGCTTATGTCATACTTTAGCATGCAATGGTGATTTTTCCCGACCGGCGGCGCAAACACACGGCTGTCCCCCCGTGGATTTTTGCCGTGAGCATGGAATTTTCAAATCGCAGGGCTTGCTTTACCGGGCGATGACCGTTACGTTTTCATAACGCCCGATTCCTATTTCAGTCACGTCAACCTCCTCTGGCAGTTGGCGCCATCCGTGTCTGGTGCGTGCACTTGCCAGCGGCGACACCATGTTTGCAGCCATGTAAAATTGATGATCAGCATTGCGAAAGCGACACCAACATGCACCCACGCACCAACCCGCCAGCGAAGAGAATGCCATCATGCCGCCAGTCCATGTGGGCCATGGCCATCTTCCTGGTCTTGCTGTTTTCAGGAGTGGCTAACGCCGCGACCTGGCATGTCGATGCCGCCCGCGCGGATGACACCGGCGACGGCACGAGCTGGGACACCGCCAAGAAAAGCATCCAGGCGGCCGTGACCGCGGCCGCGGCAGGCGACCTCATCCTGGTCACGGATGGCGTCTACGCACCGTTCGTCGCCGGCGCCGTCGCCATCACCATCCGCAGCGTCAACGGCGCCGAACACACCATCGTCGACGGCAACGGCGCGGAGCGCTGCGCAACCTTGGGAACGGACCTCGTGGCCAGCGACACCGTCCTGGACGGCTTTACCCTGCAAAACGGCAAGGCCGAAAAAGGCGGCGGCGCCGCTTACGGCATCCTGGCCAACTGCCGGCTGACGGGCAATGCGGCCGACTACGGCGGCGGCGCCTACGGCTGCACCTTGACCAACTGCAGCCTGGACGGCAACTCCGCTGACACCAGCGACACCGACGGCAGCGACGGCGACGGCGGCGGCGCTTACCAGTGCACGCTCACGGACTGCACGCTGACCGCCAACCGCGCCGGCAGCGGCGGCGGCGCCAGCAACAGCAACTTGTCAAACTGCGACTTGACGCAGAACGACGCCGAATGGTACAAGCTGTTTGACGTTTTGTACTTTGGCCTGGGCGGCGGCGCCAAAGACTGCACCCTGACCAACTGCACCATCGCCGGTAATTCCGCGGCCAACGGCGGCGGCGCCTTCAACTGCACCCTGACCGCCTGCGCCCTGACCAACAACTCCGCCTTTGCCAGCGGCGGCGGGGCCTTCGACTGCGACTTGGAAAACTCCTCCCTCTCCGGCAATTCCGCCACTGACGAAGACGGCGGCGGAACCTACGACTGCACCCTCGCCAATTGCCTGGTGGCCGGAAATGACGCCGCCAAGAGCGGCGGCGGAACCTACGGCAGTACCCTCATCAACTGCACCGTGACCGGCAATGCCGCCCTCCTCGGCGGCGGCGGGACCTACCGCGGCACCCTCGCCAACTGCATTGTCTGGGGTAACGACGCCGCCGCCAGAGCCAATTATTACGACTCCACGCTTTCTTTTTCCTGCTCCGAGCCGCTGCCGGCCGGGGCGGGAAACATCAGCGCCAATCCATTGTTCATCAATGCCGCTGCCGGCGATTACCGCCTGCGCGCCAGCTCGCCCTGTCTCAACAAAGGCGACAATGCACGTTCGCCAGGCAACACCGACCTCGTCGGCAATCCGCGCATCAGCCACGGAATCGTCGACATGGGCGCGTATGAAACGTCCATCTTCGCCAACCTGGCGATCGCGCCCGACACCGGCGCCCCCGGCGACTTCGTCACCCAGCTCGCTCATGGCGAAAATCTCACCATCAGCGGCATCCTGCAAGAGGCATTGCTGACCATCGCCGTCGCCAACGGCGGAACCGTCCTGGACCAGAAGACGTGCGCCGGCGACGACCAGGCCTTCGACCTCGCCTTCCCGCTCCCCGAAGGGACCCACGCCCTGACCATCACCGTCACCGACCAGGCCGGCAACAGCAATGCCGTTGAACAGACCGTCGTCATCGACAACACGGCGCCGACGGCCGCCGACCTGGCCCTCGCCCCCGACACCGGCGCCCCCGGCGACTTCGTCACCCAGCTCGCTAACGGCGAAAATCTCACCATCAGCGGCATCCTGCAAGAGGCATTGCTGACTATCGCCATCGCTAGTGGCGAGACCGTCCTGGGCCAGAAGCCGTGCGCCGGCGACGACCAGGCCTTCGCCTTCGCCTTTCCGCTCGGCGAAGGAACCCATGACCTGGCCATCACCACCTCGGACCGGGCCGACAACAGCGCCACCGTTGAACTGACCGTCGTCATCGACAACACAGCACCGCAATTCGCCATGAACTTGGCCATCGCGCCCGACACCGGCGCCAAGGGCGACTTCGTCACCCAGCTCGCTCATGGCGAAAACCTCACCATCAGCGGCATCCTGCGGGAAGCATTGCTGACCATCGCCGTCGCCAATGGCGAAACTACTCTGGGCCAGAAGACGTGCACCGGCGACGACCAGGCCTTCGCCATCGCCTTCCCGCTCGCCGAAGGAACCCATGACCTGACCATCACCATCACCGACCAGGCCAGCAACGGCACTTCAAGCCAGCTGACCGTCACCATCGACAACACGACCTTGGACTACAACTGGCAGAACGGCTGGAATACCCTTTACCTGCCTTTTGACAGCATGACGCCGGAAACGGCCGCCGCACTGTCCACCCTGCCCCGCTTTTCCCTCGCCGCCAACTGCTATGTCATGACGGCGACGACGCCCCTGCATACCGTGATGTGGGTCTTCTGCGCCGACCGCACCCAGGCGCCGGCCTTGCGCGGAAACAGAACGGACGACCCGCCCCCAGACTTGGCCCAACTGCCGCCTGGCCAATGGTCCTTCTTCGGCTTCGGACACGCCAACGACATGCCTTTGCCGCCGGGAAGCCTGGCCTGGGAATGGCAGGCGGGAAAATACGTCCTCGCCCAGACCATGCGACCCGGCCATGTCTACTGCTTCTACCGCGAGCCATGACCAGCCATGTCGAACGACGTGAACAACCGGAAACGCCCATGCCTGCCGACAATCCTTTGGACGCCTTTTCGCGAACCGAGCTTCTGGAACTGCTTGACTGCTTCGCCAAGAACATGATTGCCTTGGACGGCGTCTGGTTCCAAAGCCTGGAAAACACCCTCGGCATGGACACGGCCATGGAACATGACGTCAAGGTCTGGACCATGTTCGCAGAACTGGAAGGACGACGCATCAAGGCCTTTCTGCGCCTGCCCGACTATCCCGGCCTGGAAGGACTGCAACAGGCCCTGCCCCTGCATTTCAACGCCATGGCCAATGACATCGACATGCAACGGCCAGATGCGAACACGCTGATTTTCCGGACGATCTCCTGCCGGGTGCAGGCGGCGCGCTCCCGCAAAAACATGCCCTGGCATCCCTGCCTGCCGGCCGGCCTGGCCGAATACAGCAGTTACGCCAAGGCCATCGACAGCCGCATCGCCTGTAAAGCCATCAGCTGCCACCCATGCATCACCGACCCCTCCTGCGCCTGCGCCTGGCGGTTTACACTGCCGGAATCACCCTGAAACAACGAGACAAGCCCGACGACGCCAAACGGAAACGGCCGCCGCCAGGACGCAACGGCCGCCGCCAAACAAAGCGGCAAGCCGCCGGGACGCCGCCAGGCCAGCCATCATTCGGCTAACAGCGTTTCAATGTCCTGGCGCATCCGGCGCGGATTGACCGCCGAAGCGTAACGCACGATCTTTTCACCCGTACGGCTGACCAAAAATTTCGTGAAATTCCACTTGATGCTCTCGGTGCCGAGAATGCCCTTCGACTTCATTTTCAGAAAAATATACAAAGGGTGGGCTTTTTCGCCATTGACGTCGATCTTGGCGAACAATGGAAAAGTGACGTCATACGTCAAGGAACAGAACTCGACTATCTCTTGCTCCGAGGCCGGCTCCTGGCGGCCAAACTGATTGCAGGGGAAACCCATCACCAAGAGCCCCCGGTCACGGTACTGACGATGAAATTCCTCCAGTTCCCGGTACTGCGGGGTAAAGCCACAGCGGCTGGCGACATTGACAATCAAGCCCACCTTCCCCCGCAGCATGTCCAAGGATTGCTCGCGCCCGTCAATCGTCCGGACCGTTAGGCCATAAATGTCTTCCATGTTTCCTCCATAATTTTTCCCCCATTCAATAGGAAAATCTCTCCGCATTCTGCGACCTAGTGTAATGCATAATTCAAAATCTGACAAGCCTGCCCCTAAAAAAAACTTTCCGCCGCCGTAATTCCGCACGCCAGCGGCACGAAAAGCAGCAAGCGATTGTCCCGCTGCCCGACAAAAAGCATGGAACTTTTTTTCTTTATATCCGCAAGATTGCGCCCATCCGAAAAGTTGCCTACGCCGCGCTTGCCGCGACATCAAGGGCCATGAAACTGACACCAGCCAACCTTTGGTTTCACAGGAGCCTAACCGCGATTCCGGCAGCCTTTGCGGTCATGACGGCATGGAGACCGCTGTCCACGACACCCTCCTCGCGCGCGACCAATTTGGGTGGAGGTTCCCCCTTTGGGTGGGTGGGCTTGATTTCTACGGACAGCGGGAAAAATAGCTGGTCATGACGACGTTTGCCAGCGCTTTTGTGCAGTATCATCTGAAGTAGTATCTTCCCCATGACTGGAGACCTCCGAACAGTCCTCAGCCTGGCGTCTGGCGCTTCTTCCGGGACATGAAGCCGACGTCCACGACGTGATGATCGGCAGTAACCTCCTTTGATGCAAATCCGCGCTCATCAGCGCAATCCGCGAATAAAAGGAAGGGGTAGTTGCCGGTCGTCATCACGTCTTGGGCCTCGGCGCATGCCCTTGAAAAAGCGCAAGGCGCCATGCCCGGGCTGTTCCGATGGCCCCCTACTGGAGACGGAGGGATTGCTCGCCGCATCGCAAGAATATTTGCCTGCCGTTTCCCAGGATAATTTTCCATAGGAGAGGTATATTAAGGTAGCGGCGGGGTTGAATGTCAGGACTTGGCTGCTGCCGTCCGCGGCGCCCCTTGGCCAAATGCCTCGCCGCCTACCCCCGCCACCTAAAACTCTTCCTCTCCAGCCTCTTCATCGCCCACTGTCGTGCACTCATGCTTGGTAATGCACCATGACGGAACATCTTCGCATTCTGCTCTGGCCGAACGGCGCTCCGGGCGCACTCGGCACTTCCCCGGCCGACTGCCCTGACCTGACCGTGACGTTTCCGGCGCTCCGGCCCGCCGGGCCCTGGTCCTGCGTCGTCGTCTGCCCCGGCGGCGGCTATGGCTGCAAGGCCGCGCACGAGGCGGAGCCGATTGCGCTCTGGCTGAACAGCCTGGGCCTGGCGGCGGCGGTAGTCCAGTACCGCGTTTCCCCGTACCGCTATCCGGTCCCCGCCAACGACGTCCGCCGCGCCATCCGGCTGCTGCGCGCCAACGCCAAGGCCTGGAACCTCAATCCCGACCAGATTGCCGTTCTCGGCTTCAGCGCCGGCGGCCATTGCGCCATGACCGCCGCGACGATTTTCGATGCTGGCCGTGCCGATGACCCCGATCCGGCGGAACGCCAAAGCTCACGCCCCGACGCCTTGATTGCGAGCTATCCGGTGGTCACCCTGATGGCCAAACGCCATAACGGCTCCATGCTCAATCTACTGGCCGACGCCCAGGGCCAGGTCGATCCCAACCTGCAGCAATACCTCAGCCTGGAAAACCGCGTCACTCCGGAAACCCCGCCAACCTTTCTCTGGCACACCGCCGATGACCAAGCCGTTCCCGTCGAAAACAGCCTGGACTTCGCCACCGCGCTGCGCCGGCACCAAATTCCCTTCGAACTGCACATCTTCCCGCATGGCCGCCACGGTCTGGCGCTCGCCAACGACGACCCGGTGGTCAGCCAATGGAAAAACCTCTGCCAAAAATGGCTCCGGGGACTCGGCTTCACGACAATCTGACTGGACCAATACTGGCCTGACCCTGATGCCCTTGCCCGCCGTTTGGCATCGTCACGTGTCATTCAACTTCGAAACAGCCGGGGCCGAGAGGGCCCAACCGCCAGACAGACCGCCTTGGCCACTCCCGCTGCCTCGACGGCCCCGCTAGCCTCCGGCCCGCCGCGCCCCGACCGAAAAATACCACGAAAATCCTCATGACGTCTTCTTCCCCCGTCTTGGAAATTTTAGCGCCGGCCGGCAGCCGCGCCGCTCTGGAAGCGGCCTTGCAAGCCGGCGCTGACGCCGTCTATTTCGGCCTCAAGCACCTCAATGCCCGCCGCGGCGCCGCCAACTTCACCCCGGAAGAACTCCCGGACATCGTCCACCGTGTGCACCAGGCCGGCGGCAAGGCCCATTTGACGCTTAACATCGACATTCACCAGCGCGAGCTCGGCCTGGCCGCCCGCACCCTCGCCCTCGCGGCCGAAGCCGGCGTCGACGCCGTCCTGGTCCGCGACCCCGCCCTGCTGGCCTTGCGCCCGCATTTTCCCCGGCTGGACTTTCACTTCAGCACCCAGGCCGCGGTCACCACCTCCGCCGGCGTCCAGGCCGCCAAGGCCATGGGGCTGTCCCGAGTCGTCCTGGCCCGCGAACTGTCACAGGCGGAAATCGCGGCGGCGGCCGCCGTGCCAGGCGTCGAGACCGAAGTCTTCGTCCAGGGCGCACTCTGCTTTTCCTGCTCCGGACGCTGCCTTCTTTCCAGCTGGGGCGGCGGCCGCAGCGGCAACCGCGGCGCCTGCGCCAGCCCCTGCCGCGTGCCCTGGACCAACGCCGACGGCCAGACCGCAAACCCGCTTTCCATGCACGACCTCTGCCTGCTCGGCCATCTTGACGCCCTCCGCGCCGCCGGCGTGGCCTCACTGAAGATTGAAGGACGTCTCAAGTCGCCGGCCTGGGTCGCCCAGGCTGTCAGCCTGTATCGCCACGCCGCCGACAAGACCGCATTGCCCGCAGCCCTGCAGGCCGAGGCCGACCGCCTGGGTGAATACACCGGCCGGATGATGTCCAGCGGCTACTTCAACGCCGACCGGCATGACCTGACCGCGCCCTCGGCCCGGCCGGCCGCCGGCAGGCCGCGCTCAAGACCATGGCGCCGGTCGACGGACGCGCCGCGGCCTACGTGTGCCAGGATTTCGCGTGCCGGCTGCCGATGACCGGTCCGGCGGAGCTGGGCGCGTTGCTCGACGGCGCGTAGGCCGTCGG
>JAKLHU010000079.1 GCA_022709995.1 Verrucomicrobiota bacterium
TCGGTCAGGGCCGTCCAGGAACCGTTCAGGGCTTTGCCTTTCCAGTCTTTCAGGTGGACGCGTTTGGTCCAGGCGCCGAGGGCCCGCACCCAGTGCTGGGGGAATTGGAAGACGGCCATGTTGCCGGGATCAAAATAGAAGCCGACCTGCGGGCTGCCGACGGCTTCCAGAAAGTGGCGCATTTCCAGCGGGCTGAACAGAAAGCCGCTCCAGACGAATTCGACCGCCAGGGCGACCTGGAGTTTTTCCGCGGTCTTGGCGATTGTTTTCAGGGAGCTGATGGCGTTCTGGAAGGCGTCTTCATAATACAGGTCGGCGTGGAAGCGGCCCAGGGTATGGAGGGCGACGGTGGCGCCGAGCTTGGCGGCGCATTCCAGACCCCACACGGTCTGGTCGATTGATTTCTGGGCTTCGGCGCCGGTGTCCAACAGATTGCCGCCATCGGTGGAGATGGTGATGGAGCCGATGTCGAGACCGAGGTCGGCGGCGGTCTTCTTGAAGGCCTTCAGGTCGGCATCGGACGACTGGTAGTTGAAGGGGTTGGCGCTGCCGGGGCGAAGAGACATTTCCACGCCCTCAAAGCCGGCGGTCTTGGCCTCGGCGAGAAATTCGTGCATCTGGTGCGGTGTTTTGGCAACCAGTTCACTGACGGCGATTTGCATGGTTTCGGGCTCCGTTGTGGTTGGGGTGGAAGCGGTTCAGTCCAGGCGGGACGCCGCGATGATGGCTTTCAGGCAATGCTCGGCGCCCGGCAGGATGGTCCTGGCGTCGGCGAGGGCGTTGCAGGTTTCGACGCAGACCATGGTCTGGTAGGATTCCGGGGTGTAGCCGGAGAGCTTTTTGGCTTTTTCGATCCAGGGATTCCAGACGACCGCGGAGTTGCTGCCTTGCTTGGCGATGGTGAGGCGCCGTTTGAAGCCGGTGTCGAGGATGGCGGAGGCGCCGGGGCAGTTTTGGAAGACGGCGTCGATTTCGCGATTGATGGTGATGTCGCCGACCTGGCGGTCGGGGCGGTTGGCGCCGCCGACTTTGTCGACATAATCGACGCCGTCGTAGCCGGTGATGGTCACGTTGCCGACATGGCTGATGTTGAAGTAGGTGTGGATGGCCTGGGAGATGGTGAACGGCTCGGCGCCGACATTGCGGGTGGTCAGGGCGATTTCGAGGGATGCGCCGATGGTGGCTTGGAGCGTGAGGGCGAAGCGCTGGTTCCAGAGGACGCGGGAGGCGCTGCTGTCGGCGAGGGACAAGGTGACGCGGGTGCGGTTGGGGCCGTCGGCGGTGATCGCCTTGAGGCTCCAGTCGGCGGTGCGGGCAAAGCCATGCAGCGGCAGGGCCGGGTTGGTCGCGTGCGCCCCGAACCACGGCCAGCACAGCGGCACGCCGCCGCGGATGGCCGTAGCGGGTTCGAAAGGCGAGGCAGGACTCACCCAGAGCAGGTCGCGCTGGCCGGTGGGCGTGAAACTCAAAATATGGCCACCAAGGAGGGTGATTTCCGCGCTGGCGGCGCCATTGGCGACCATGATGGTCGGGAGACCGCCGCGGCCGGCGGCGATGGTGGCGTGGCCAGGCAGGGCGAAGGATTTTTGCAGTTCGTTGATGTTCATGGTGGTGTGATCTTGCTGTCGGGGTGGGCGAAGCCGGTCAGAGGGCGATGACTTGGGATACCAGTTTGGCGAAACTGTCTTTGTTGACGATTAAGTTCTGCGGGTGTCGGGCATTTGTGTACAGGCTTGCCGCGTGGCGGGCCAGGTCCGCCGGCGCCTTGAAGAGGCCGAGCTGTTTCGGGGCGAGGATGGCCAGGGCGCCTTTCAGGCCGCCGTTTTTGAAGATCATCGGCTGGAAGGCGAGCGGCTGGAGCCATCCCTTGACATCGTCGGTGACGCCATTCAGGTCAAGCGCGATGGCGCGCACCGGTTCGGCCAGGGCCAGGGCGCAGAGGGCGGCGCGGGCGGCTTCGCCGGCGGCGACGACGACGACGCGGCTTTCGCCTTCTTCCTTGAGCAGAGCCAGAGCGGTCAGAACGTCTTGGACGCGCATGGAGAACAAGGTTGGATTGAAGGCGAAGAAAGTCGGGTCGTCCTCAAAGCGCGGCGCCTTCGCCGGCATGTCGGCCGTTTCGCCGGAGCCCATCAGGTCGATGGCGAGGGCGCGGCATTTCTTCTCCACGACCAGGTCGAGGATGTCGGCGTAGCGCCCGCCCGGGAAGAAGTCGCGCTTGCCGTTTTCCGCCAGCAGGAGGCAGATGGTGGAATCGTCGCTGGCGTGATGGGGCTTGACCTCGATGCCGGGGATGATGTCGCCGATTTCGCGGCGGGAGATCAGCCGGCCGGCGGCAACGGCATTGGGCACTTCCCAGGCCGGGCAGGTCACCCGGACGGCGATGTCGGCCAGCTCGAGGTCGTTGTTGAGGATTTCCCCGAGCAGAGGCACGCGTTCGTCGCGGAAGTCCTTGAAATCTTTTTTCGTTTGCAGTTCCGGCAGCGCCGGGGCCTGCAGGTGGGCGGTGATTTTGTCCAGGGCGACTTTGGTCGTGGCCTCGGTGGGCGGGGGCGGATTTTCGGTGTGGAGCAGCATTGCCGGCGTCGGGACGACCACCTTGTCTTCGGAGATGGTCGCCTTCATGGATTGGTTCAGGAGCCAGTGGGTGAACCACGGGTAGATGTGTTCGCGGGTCGCTTGGTTGTAATTGTGCGGGGCGTCGGCGTGGAAGCCGCCGAGGGCGTCTTCGGCGTTGAGCAGAGCATAGACCTGCCTCAGAGCTTCGTATTCATAGCGCGGGTTGAGGTTGGTCCAGTCCTGGGTCACGGACGGCAGGAAGATGGGGCGGGGTGCGCAGGCACAGAGGATGTCGAAGCTGGTGACGCCGTTCAGGCGGAGGAGGGGTCCTTCCTCGCACTGGCAGCCGCCTTGGTAGTGCGACGAGAGCATGCAGACCGGGGCGATGACTTTGACGCGTTCGTCCAGGACCGCGAGCGTCCAGGTCTGCGAGGCGCCGCCGGAGGCGCCGGTGCAGCCGATGCGCAGGGGGTCGACCTGGGGATGGGCGCAGATGAAATCCATGGCGCGGAGGCTGTTCCAGGTCTGCAGGCCGAACACGCCGGCGCCGGAGAGGGCGGCTTCGCGGAGAAGGTGGTTGGGCCAGCGGTGGAGGATTTGGTTGTTGTCATTGTAGCCGACCATGTCATACGCGAAGACGACGAAGCCGAGGCGGGCGAGCATCAGGCAGCGCATGGGCACGGAGCCGCGCTCGATGTCCTCGACGCGGCCATGCTGCCAGTGGCCATGCGGGCAGAGGATGGCCGGGGCCTTGCCCTGGAGCCGTTCCGGCAGGAACAGGTTTCCGGTCACGTCCAGGCCGGGCATGCTTTCAAAGCGCACGTTTTGGATGATGCAGCCTTCGTGGTGCAGATCGCCCCAGATTTTGGGGTCGAGGGGACGGGCTTCCGGCATGGGCGCCAGCCCGGCCGCCAGGGCGACTTGCGACTGGGTGAAGAATTTGCGTTCTTCCCATTCTTCGCGGCTTTCGGGCGGTTCGGCGCGCCAGGCGAATTGGTTGTGGCGGACGGTGACCAGGCGCTGGTCGATCCAGCAGGGCTGGTCCGGGAGGATTCTGGGGAAGTCGTTTTTTGGCTCCATGTGACGATTCCTTAGGCAGGCGTCTGGGTGGTCGTGGGTTGAGGGCTCAATGATGGCGGCATCCGGGGCAGCATTGATGGCCGACGCCAGCGTTCATGGGGCAGGCGTCGCGTTGGGCGCATGGGTTGCTCCCGGCCGTCGCCGGGGCAAAGGTGGAAAATTGTTTTTTGCCGTTTTTGCCATGGCATTGCGGGCATTCGGGGACGTTTTCGCCGAGGCGTTTGTGGAGGTGGCTGAAGTGGTTCCCGCAGTCCGGGCAGCTGTATTCGTAGATGGGCATGGGATGGACTCCTGGTCAGAAGCGGTGGTCAGAGCAACGGCGCCTGGGGATGGCACCAGGGACAATGTAACTCGGGAAAGACGTTCAGCCATTGCCGGCGTTGAAAAAGCCAGGCTGGGTGGCGGGAGTGAAGGTGGCAGAGGGTGTTTTGGAGGGTCGGCGGCTAGCGTTGCCTGTTGGTGGGAAAGCAGGGGCGCTGGTCAGGGCGCGATGGTTGTCTTGGATCGTCGTCGGCAGTTTGCCAGTTGGCGTGGCTCCGGGCAGCGGAGAAGCAAGCACATGGCTAGGTAGGTCATGCCCCCGGCGGCGGCGCCGGCCAGGAGAATGGTGGTCTGGGCCGGGAAAGCCGGCCAGGCGGAGAGGCGGCCGGCCGTCCAACCGGCGCCGAGCCAGGCTGCCAGCCCGGCCAGGGCGGCGGCGGCCAGCATGGGCAAGGCGGCGCGCACGGTCGCGGCCGGTTGCCATTGCGGCAGATGAGGGCGGCAGAGCCAAAGCAGGGCGACGACATTGAGCCAAGAGCAGATGCTGGTGGCCAGGGCGAGGCCGCCTTGCCGCAGAAACTGCATCAAAATCAGGTTGAGGACGAGGTTGATGCCAATGCAGACCAGGGAGACTTTGACCGGCGTGGTGGTGTCCTTGCGGGCGTTGTGGGGGGTGATGGCGACTTTGGCCAGGCAGAAGGCCGGCAAGCCGGGCAGGTAGAAGCGCAGGGCCCAGGCGCATTCGCGTACGGCTTCCTCGTTGAAGGCGCCGCGCTGGAAGAGGATCCGGATGACCGGTTCGGCGAGGACGGCGCCGAGGATGGCGCAGGGGATGGTCAGAAAGAGCATTTGCCGGAGGGCGAAATCCAGGCTGGAGGCCATTTCGTCGAGGTGGCCGCGATTCCAGGCCTGGGACAGGCTGGTCAGGCAGACGACGCCCATGGCGACGCCGAAGATGCCGGTGGGCAGGTAGACCAGGTGCTGGCTGTAGGCGAGTGCGCCGATGGCGGCAGGGCCGAGGTACATGACGAGGGCCTTGTCGATCAGGTTGTTGCATTGCTGCACGCTGTTGCCGAGAATGGCTGGCAGAATTTTGGCGACGAATTGCCGCACCTCCGGGTCGTTCCAGGCTGGTTGGAAATGGAAGACGAACCCCCGGCGTCGGCAGACGAGCATCAGGGTGAGCATTTGCAGGAGTCCGGCGAGCAGGATGCTGAGGCAGAAGACAATCAGGGCGGGCAGTTCGTCCAGGCGCCAAAGCGGGTAGATGAGGCCGACGGCGGCGATCTGGACGACATTGAAGAGGATGGGGTTGAGGGCGGGGAGGGCGAATTGGCGCAGGGAGTTGAGGATGGCGGCGAAAGCGCCGGCCAGGCAGATGAAGAGCGCGTACGGCATTACGATCGGCAGGATCAGGAAGGTCAGCCGGACGTGTTCGGAGGCTGTTTCCGGCAGGAAGGCCCAGGTGGCGGCGGCGATGGCGGCGCCGAACAGTGTTATCAAGCCGAGGGCGGTCGCCTGGAGGGAAATGGCCCGTTCGGCGAGCCGCCAGGCGCCGGCGCGGTCCCCGTCGCCGAGTTTGGCCGCGATCATGGGCACGAAGGCGGCGGCGAAGGCGCCTTCGCTGAACAGGGCCCGGAGCATGTTGGGGATGGCGAAGGCGACATTGAAGGCTGCCTGCATGACGCCGGTGCTGCCCCAGTACCAAGCGAGGACGATGTCGCGGAGCAGGCCGAAGATGCGGCTGGCGAGGATGCCGGCCGTGCTGGTGAGCCAGGAACGGCCAATGGCTGCGGTTTCGTGGTGGGTCGTGGTCGTCATGGTGGTCATCGGGCGAGTTGTCCGCGGGCCTGGAACCGGAGGGTGTGGTCATCGGGATGGAGGCCGCCGGTGATTTCGAGGGAGAAGTCGTTGCCGTCGATGCGGCCGGCGGTTTGGAGGGTGGCGTGGACCGGGGTGGCGGCGCAGAAGTTGACATCGAGGCGGGTGAAGTCCGGGTTGGCGGCGGTGTGGCGGGCGATCCAGTCGTTGGCCATGGCCACGTAGCGGGCGTTGTTCAGGTGCTGGTTGATGTCGATCATGTGTTCCGTCACCAGGGTCGCGAGCGGGTCGAGGGCCTGGGCGCAGGCCATCTTGTCCGGCGGCGGCAGGAAGGTCGGCAGATCATGGTTGTCGGGCAGGTCGATGGGCAGGGCGTCCGGGAGTCGCAGGGGGCGCGACCTGGCCGTGTCCAGGAGAATCCAGAAGCTGGAGGCTTTGGCGATGGGGCCGCCATCAGGGGTGGTGATATCGAATTGTCTGACGGCGAACAATTTATGGAATCCCGACGGCCAGGTTTTGACGATGATTTTTTCGCCGTGGGTTGGATGGCGGCCGATATTGAGGGCGAGTTTGGCGAGGACCCAGGTCTGGTGGTGTTGGCGCAGGTATTCGATGCCGACGCCGAGTTTGTCGGCGTGGACGCCGGCGGTTTCCTGGAGGTAGTCGAAGAAGGTCTCCAGTTTCATCACGGCGTTGCGGTTGGCTTCGGAATGGCGGACTCGGAAGAGTTCGGTCCAGAAGCGGGGCGGTTGCGGGCAGGTCATGGCGGTTCTTGAATTGGTTGCGTGGGCGGTTGCTGGTGGTGGGCGGTTGCGGGTGGCGGGCGGGGTCATTCCAGGCGTGGCGGTCAGGGGCGGGTCAGGATGCCGCGTTCGGTGATGTAGCCGGTGATCAGGTCGTGCGGGGTGACGTCGAAAGCCGGGTTGTAGACTTGGGCGCCCGGGCAGTGGGCGATTTCATCGGGGGAGCGCTGTTCAATCGGAATGCCGTCGCCGGTGGGGAGTTGGCGGTCGATGGTCGAATAAGGCATGGCGACATAGAAGGGGATGCGGTGGTAGTGGGCGGCGATGGCCAGCTGGTAGGTGCCGATCTTGTTGGCGGCGTCGCCATTGGCCGCGACCCGGTCGGCGCCGACCAGGACGATGTCAACGCGTTTTTCCCGCATCACCTGCGCCGCCATCGAATCGCAGATGGTGGTGACGTTGACCCCGGAGACGGACAGCTCCCAGGCGGTCAGCCGGGCGCCTTGGAGCAGGGGCCGGGTTTCATCGGAAAAGACATGGACGTTGTAGCCGGCGGCCTGGGCGGCGTAGATTGGGGCCAGGGCCGTGCCGCAGCCGCCGGTGGCGAGGGCCCCGGCGTTGCAGTGGGTGAGAATCCCCATGCCAGGCTTCAGGAGAGCCACGCCATGACCGCCGATGGCTTCGCACATGGCGATGTCCTCGTCGAGGATGGACAGGGCTTCGTCGAGAAGCGCCTGCTGTAGGTCCGGCATGGCTCCGGCCGTCAGTTTCCCCAGGCATCGGTTGAGGGCCCATTCGAGGTTGACGGCCGTCGGTCGCGACGACGCGAGATAGCCGGCGAGCTGGCGGACTTGCTGGACAAAGTCGGGTGGGCTGCTGGCTTGGAGGCGCTGGGCGGCGGCGGCCAGTCCAAGGGCGGCGGCGCAACCGATGGCCGGCGCGCCCCGCACGGCTAGGCGCTTGATGGCGTCATAGACGTCGTCCGGATTGCACAAGTGCAAGCGGACCAGGTCTTTGGGAAGTCTGGTCTGGTCGATGATGTCCAGGAACCCGTTTTGGCGGGCGGAGGGACCGGGCTGGTGGTGTGCGGCGCCGTCGGCGGCAAGCCATTGCACAGTGGGTGGTCGTACAGTCATGGGTGATGGGGCTGGCGCAAGGGGGAGGCGGAGCGGCCAGGCAAGATGGCAAAGGGCGTGATGATAAAAAGGAGGGGGGCACGGCGTGGGCGAGGAGGACAAGGTCGCAACTGTTCCGGCTGGCTTGGCGCCGCCCAGGTGACAATAAGTATAGAGTATAACCTAATGGCGTGGACGGGATTTTTCTATGGGAGCGGTGAGATTTTGTCGGGCGGCGATTTTGATATTGGTGGCGGCGATAGATATTATGGATTGGGATTGGGCCGGTGAGAGCAGCGGGATGGGGGGAAGCCGGGCCGATGCCCGGTGCCGAAGCCCGGTTCAGGAACAGCAAAGCAAGGAGTCATTGTGGG
>JAKLHU010000008.1 GCA_022709995.1 Verrucomicrobiota bacterium
CCAGGCAAATGTTTCCTTTTCCCCACGCCTGCCCTCACCCTTGCCGGCCTGACGGCTGCCAGCCGGGAAGGCCGCCATTTCCCGCCCCCTCGGAGTACACATGACGCATCCCCATGACGATCCCGCCGCCGACACCTCTGCCGCCGACACCTCCGCCGGCCCCGCCCGCATGCGCCTGGCCCGCTATCTCGCCAGCGCCGGCATCGCCTCCCGCCGCCGTTGCGAGGAGATGATCCGCGAAGGCCGCGTCTCCGTCAACGGCCAGGCCATCCTCACCCCTGTCTGCATCGTCATCCCCGGCCAGGACGTGATCCGCTTCGAAGGACGCATCCTAACCCTCGACGAACCCGTCTACCTGATGCTGAACAAACCGGCCGGCTACACCTGCTCTTCCCAGGATGAGCACGCCGAACACCTCATCTATGAATTCCTCCCGGAAAACCTCGCCCGCGTCTTCTCCGTCGGACGCCTGGACCGCGACAGCGAAGGCCTGCTGATTCTGACCAACGACGGCGACCTGGCCCAAAACCTGACCCACCCGTCCCGCCAAATCAGCAAACACTACATCGCCGACTGCTCCGGAACGTTCACCCCGGACATGGCCGACAATATGCTCGCCGGAGTGGAAGACAACGGCGATTTTCTGAAGGCCACCCAAGTCACCCTCAAACGCCGCTGGCCCGACCACGTCTTTCTGGAAATCGTCCTCGCCGAAGGCAAGAAACGCGAAGTCCGCCGGCTGTGCGCCAGCCAAGGCCTGACCGTCACCCGCCTGGCCCGCGTCCAATTCGCCTCCCTCAAACTCGGCAACCTGCCCAACGGCGAATGGCGCCGCCTGACACCGGAAGAAATCAACGACCTCAAACACATGGCGACGACGCCCGTGTAAACACCCCCGCCAAGCAAAAAACGCTCCGGGGCCATTGCCTTCCACCGGGACAACGCTACTTTAACGTGAACAGCCAGCCGGCCTTTCCCGCCGCGGCGACGCCAAACCGGCCAAGCCTGGCCTCCAACCCACACGCGTCAGGATGACGCCCCGCCGACCCGGCATCCACGGCCGGCCGTCACCAGCGCCCGCATAAACCGTCAATCCCACCTCATAACACCTCACGGAAAGACCACACACCATGCGACATCTGGAACACCATGTTGACTTCTGCGTCGTCGGCGGCGGATTGGCCGGCATGTGCACCGCCATCGCCGCTGCCCGCCATGGCGCCAAGGTCGCCCTCATCCATGACCGCCCCGTCCTCGGCGGCAACGCCTCCAGCGAAATCAGAATGTGGATCTGCGGCGCCCATGGGCCCAACAACCGCGAAACCGGACTGGTCGAGGAAATCCAGCTCGAAAACAACTACCGGAACCCGTCCTCCAACTTCTCCATCTGGGACAGCGTCCTCTTCCAGATCGCCAAATTCACCCCGGGGCTGACCGTGTTCCTGAATGCCTCGGTCAACGCGGCCACCATGAACGGCAACCGCATCACCGCCGTCAAAGCCTGGCAGACGACCTCCGAAACCTGGCATACCGTCAACGCCAAACTCTTCGCCGACTGCTCCGGCGACAGCATCCTAGCGCCGCTGACCGGCGCCGACTTCCGCATCGGCCGCGAAGCCCAGGAGGAATTCGGCGAGGACATCGAACCGCCGGTCGCCGACCGCAAAACCATGGGCATGAGCTGCCTGATCCAGGCCCGCGAAACCAGCTCCCCCAAGACCTTCATCCCGCCACCATGGGCCCGCAAATTCACCTCCGATGACCAACTGCCCCACCGCGGCCACGGCTTCACCGGACTGTCCAACTTCTGGTGGCTCGAACTCGGCGGCGAAAACGACTCCATCCACGACACCGAAGAACTGCGCGACCAGCTGCTGGCGCTCGCCTTCGGCATCTGGGACCACATCAAAAACCACGGCGACCACGGCGCCGACAACTGGGACCTGGAATGGGTCGGCTTCCTGCCCGGCAAACGCGAAAGCAGGCGCTATCTGGGCGACCACATCCTCACTCAGAACGACGTCCGCGCCGAAGGACGCTTCGAGGACGTCGTCGCCTACGGCGGCTGGTCCATGGACGACCACCACCCCGGCGGCTTCAACTACCCCGGCGTGCCCACCATCTTCCATCCCGCCCCCTCGCCCTACGGCATCCCCTACCGCTGCCTCTACTCCCGCAACCTCGAGAACCTGATGTTCGCCGGCCGCAACGTCAGCGTCACCCACGCCGCCATGAGCTCAACCCGGGTCATGGCGACCTGCGCCACCATTGGCCAGGCCGCCGGCACCGCCGCCGCTATCGCCATCCGCGAACACACCAGCCCGCGCGGCGTCTACCAGAGCCACCTCGCCGAACTGAAACAGACCCTGATGGACGACGACTGCTTCCTGCCTTTCAACCGCCGCCAAATCCCCGAACTGTCGGCGACGGCGCGCCTCACCGCCTCCAACGGCGACCCCGAACCGCTCCGCAACGGCTACGACCGGCCAACACCTGCCGGTGAAAAAACCTGGAACGACAATTCCTGGACCGGAACCGCCGGGCAAGCCTGGGTGGAATACGCCTTTGCCAAACCGTCCCGCGTGACCATGGCCAGAATCGTCTTCGACAGCGACCTCAACCGCACCGGCAAAGGCGTGGGCAGCATCGCCAACCATACGGAAAAAAACATCCTCTCCAACTTCCCGCTCAACCAGCCGCCGCGGGTGACGCCGCCCACCCTGGTCAAGGCCTTCCGCCTCGAAGCCCGCAACCAGGACGGAACCTGGTCATGCCTGCACCACCAGCAAAACAACTACCAGCGCCTGGTGAAAATCCCCCTCGACGTCACCACCACCGCCATCCGAATCGTCCCGGAAAAAACCTGGGGCGGCGACGCCGCCAAGCTGTTCTCCTTCGACCTGCGCTGAGCGCCGCCCAGCCCACTGGCCGGAAACCCCGAGACACCCGGCGCACTGGCCGCCACCCACCTCTGCCCCTGACCCGTCCAAGGTCCCTGGAAGACGCTTTCCCATCATCGGCTGACATCATCTGACATCCCCATGCCGCACCCCACCTCAAACTCATCCAACGGCAACGGCATCCTGATTCATGACCGCCGCTCCGGCGCCATAATCCAGGAACGCGTTCTTGGCGACTGGCTGCTGAGATTGGCCTACGCCAGTCCCCTCAAGCCCCTGCTGGCGTGGCCGTTGTTCGGGACGGCGCTCTCTTCGCGGCTGCTCGGATGGTATGCCGACACCGCCTTCTCCCGCCGGAAAATCGCCTCGACGGCGACGCAGCTCGGCATCAACTTGGACGAATGCGTCACCCCGCCGAACGGCTTTGCCTCCTTCAACGACTTCTTCTGCCGGCGGCTAAAACCAGGCCAGCGCCCCTTTGTCCCGGACCAGACGATTCTGTGCTCGCCGGCGGACTGTCGCCTGACGGTCTGGCCAAAGCTCAAGGACGACACCTGCATTCCGGTCAAAGGCGCCCGTTTCACGGTTGCGGAGCTGCTTGGCGGGACGGGAGCAGATTTAGCCGACTCGTTTTCGTACGGCTCGCTCTGCGTCTGCCGGCTCTGCCCGGCCGACTACCACCGCTACCACTATCCGGCCGACGGCCATGAAACCCGCCGCTGGCGCCTCGGCGACACGTGGCATTCGGTCAACCCCCTCGCCCTCAGCCGAAACATCCAGGTGTTCACCACCAATGTCCGCGAAGTGTCCATCCTCGACTTGGATGCCTTTGGCCAAACCGCCTTCATCGAAGTCGGCGCCTTTGGCGTCGCCGCCATCACCCAAACCCACCCGTCGCCAACTTTCCGCAAAGGCGACGAAAAAGGCTTCTTCTCCTTTGGCGGCTCGACCATCATCATGCTCTTCCAACCGGGCCGCGTCCGCTTTGACCACGATCTGGCCGAAGTCAGCAGCCAAGGCATGGAGACGCTCGTCAAGGCCGGCGAACCCATCGCCACGGCCGACATGCCAAAGCCGACGCCCGGCCTGCCCGCCCGTGGGCAGAAGTGACACGCGTCCCAAACTCGCCCGAGGTGACACGGGCTTCCAGCCCGTGCACGCCTGCCATTGCTTCCAGCCCAGTGCTGCCGGAAGCTTGCCGGGTGCATCACGGGCCAGAGGCCCGTGCTCAAACTCGCCCGAGGTGACACGGGCTTCCAGCCCGTGCACACTTTCCAGCGCTACAACGCCCATTCTGCCAGAAAATTACCGGTACCTCACGAGCAAGCGGCACCGGTCAGTTCTGCACCGTGCCGCTCTCCCCATGACCGTCTCACGGCTTCTTCTTGAGAAGAATGCTCTTGAAGATGATCTCGGAATCCTCGTCCGCGCCCATGATGGCGCGAGCTTCCTTCAGTTTCCGGCCAGGGCCGTCGCCGCCGATCTTGAGCGTATAGGTCATCTCCTGCCATTCGTCCTTGGCCTCGACGTAAGCCCGCGGCCCGCCATTCTGGACCAACTCCTGACGGCCTTCCATGGCAAAATAGTTGAAAACGCCGAAATAGGCCGAGCCTTTGCCCTTGTAAATTGCCTTGACTATGTAGACATCGCCCTTCTCGACCGGAATGCTGATCGTGCTGCGGACCCATTTTTTGCCATTGGCTCCGGCCTTGACCCGGACACAGAGCTGACCGTCCTCGGTCACCATGTCCGCCGCCGACAACTCCCAGTTCTCCGGCGCGCCGGCCGCGGCAAGCCGTTTGAATTCACCATTGATCTCAACATCCGTACCGCGAAAGGGATGCATGACCTGATCAACCTGGTCCTCAAACGCCGCCCGGATGCCTTCCACCAGACGCCGCGAATTGGGATGGACGGCCTTGGCCGCCGCGCGCGTCAGGGCCCCCCGGCAAACGTCGGTCTTGCCCGGCGCGACGACCGACAGCTTCCACATCATGCTGGGGTCGTCGTTCCAGCGGCTGCGGGTGCCGATCTGGCGCCAGCCCTCCTCGACCGTCCGGTAGAATTCCTCCATGTCGGCCGCGGCCGGGCCGAAGGCGCGCCGCCGGAAATCGGCCCGCAGTTCCGTATAGTCGACGTCCAGGTCCCACATGCCGCGCGTCATGACCCAGAAGTAATACGCGTTCAAGTCCCACAAATGGGTGCCGTTGCCCCAGCGCGGATCCTGGTGCCAGTCCCGCGAAATCTCGGCGTAGTTGCGCTCCAGGCCGTGCTGGTTCATGAACCGCATCTCGGTCAGCATCGCATAGTCGGCCGGACGCGGAAATTCCTTGGTCAGGCCATAGTAGTCGCGGTTGATCAGGCCTTTGGTCATGGCGGCCCAGCCCATGAACATGTCAGCGGTGGCCTGGTTGGCCGGATCCTGCAGAGGATGACGCGCATCCTTGTAGATGAAGGCCAACAGCACCCGGATGTTCGGTTCGATCGCGCAAATCGGCGGCTCCTGCGTGAAAAAATACGCGTACGTCCGAATCTCCTTGTCCGGATAGCGCTCCGCCACAAATTTGGCGACCTGGTTCAGGAACAGGAAATACTGGGTCGAGCGGAACTTGTTCTTGTCCGCCATCGTCACGGTCTTGCCGTCGATCGTGATGGGCTGCAGACATTTCTCGCATTCACATAAGGTGTAGTTGTCCTCGATGTGGATGTTGACCGTTTCGAACTCGAGATTGGCCTGGATGAAGGCGTCGACCTCCTGGATGAACGCCGCCGTCATGGCCGGATTGGTGAAGCACAGCTGCGGGCGCTGACGGCTGACCCGCTCACCTTTGATGAGGGGATAAAAGTCGGGATGGTCGGCGAAATACTTCTCCGGCTTCAGGAACAGCCCAGTGAGATTGTGCCCGCCGCCGCAGGCCCGGAAATACCCGGCCTGGTCCAAAAGCTCCTTGGGCGCGGCACCGTGATTGCTGCCGTTGCGCAAGCTCCACAACTCCAGGTTCAGCGAGGACGTGTTGAACTGCCAGCCGCGCAGCGACAGCTTTGGAACGTCGACGTAATCCGTCTGCGTCAGCGTCAAATCGGGATTCTTGCTGAAGATCGTGCCGTAGTCCGGGCTGGCATGCGCCCAGATGATGTCGGTGTTTTTGGAAAGCATCCGGAAGACGCCGTTCAGCACGCCCTTGGCCTTGGTCCCGAACACGTGCAGGTGGCCGTCTTTTTCCCGAACGGCATAGCCGTCCTTCGCGCCGATTCGGCCCAGGTCGTCGGCAAAGCCGTCTGGATTGACCGCCAGGATGATCTTGGGCAGCGGCGACGCCATATCATGGCGGATCGGCAACTCCGCCCCGGTCAACTCCCGCAGCCAGGTCTGCAGCTCCGCCGCCGCAAACAACAACGGCCCCTCGCCTTGCTCCGACACCACGATCTCCGCCAGCGGATTGCCTTGCCGGGCAACCGGAAACGCCGCCGGCGCCGACAACGACAGCAACACCAGCGACAACACTAACATCAGCACCAGACCTGCATGTTTCATCATCATTCCTTTCCCTGAGGCAATTTGACTCTTCATGGTTTATAAAAAATCACGGCACGTATTCATTCATCGCAATCGTCTGCAAATAGCGACTAACTTCCGTGAATGAGAGATATGAATAAAACGTTAATGCGCAAAGTTTTGTGAAGAAACTTGTAGTGGCTTATCGGTGATTCCTTGTGCTAATATGACAGAAACTCATCTTTGGTGAAGAGGATCATTTTTCAATTGTCCTCTTATCAAGTAGTTGTAAATAAGTTTGCCCCATAGAGGCACTTACACCCAGGTTTATATCAGAACCCGATGCCGCCTAATCCAATATTCTGATTTCTCTTTTACGGACTACCTCAAAGTCGGGTTCTGTTAGTCCAATAGATGTCAAGTACTCGTATGTCTCATCGTAGTACGCAGGCTTGCGGGTGTCGTCGTCGTCGTTTCCCTCGGGGATACAGAGCACCATTCCCTGTCGGGCTCGCGTCAGCAAAACCCGATAAGCATTGAGTTGATAGGCCTTTCGGGTCTCATCGCGAATATTTAACCATTTGTTGCCGATGAATGAGTGGTTGGTCCACGTGTTGCCTTGGCGGCGGAAGTCGCCATCCCAGACCACGCATGTCCAATCCAATTCAAGACCTTGCACATCAAACTCCGATGCGGCATCCTCCAGAAAGTTCGACGACCGGATGTCATTGGTGTCATCCAGAAACCAATGAACCGTATCGGGCTTGCATCGCACATCGATAGCCAGCGGACGCAGGCGTTGAGCCTGTGAGGAGACCAGCATGCCATACCGTTCCGACCCTTGATGGATTTCTTTAAGCCAGCGTTTTGCATCATGCAATGAACGCGTTAAGTAAATGGGGTAATTTCTTTCACATAATTCTTGGAAAATTTCGCGGGAACGTGCACTATCTCCTTCCAGCAGATAGTGGACAAAACTAGAGAGATTCTCGGCTCTGAATGATCGCATGGAAACAGCCAGATGAAGACGATGGTTCCGCCTGACTTTTTCATTGCTTTTCAGCAGGTCGGTCAGTTCGCCCTCGGCATATTCTCGTCCTGCCAATTGGTCGGATATGAATACATTCCAAGAAGGAAAACGCTCATTGATGGCGCGCAACCATTCGCTAATTCCTGCTTCACCGGTATTGATTTCCTGTCCGCCGCCGACCAGGCAGATTACCACCGCCCAATCTTCCCGTAAGTCCAAAGACCAAATCAGGAATTCCGGCTCGGACATAGGAAAGTCAGCGATGTTTTGCTTACGTTTCAACCAATTGGCAAGTTGTTGCCTTGTCCAAGCACGCTGCGCTTCGTCAAAAATTGCCACATGTTCGACCTCCGCGTAGCCATCATCTTTGTGTTTTTTTACCTTCACCGGGTCTATTTCCAAAATGCCATTCACGATTGGCCGTTTCAGTTTGGTCAGGGAATTTTTCCGATAGTGGTGGACAATTTGAATAAAGGAATGCACACTCCGCCGCGCTTCAGTAATATTACATCGCTTGCCGGGGTTTTTCTCCTCAAACTGGCGCTTTTTGTCTCGTGCCAGTGCCTCTGTCAGAACAGATACCAGTGGCTGGTTGCCGGACAGATATACGGCCAAGTCTTTTTTTTCAAATTGCTTGACTGCTACATTGAGGCCAACCAATGTTTTGCCGGCGCCAGGCACGCCCGTCACAAAGCAAATTGATTTTTCATGATTCCGACGTGCATGTTCGATGATGTTCATGACTTGTTCGCTAGTTGACTGGAGGCTGTCTCCCGATGCATCGGAGCGGGTGATGTCCTCGACCGAATGATTCAGGTACAGGGCACTTGCCGCTTGGACAATGGTCGGAGTCGGCATGTATCGACTATGCACCCAATCGCTCAAATCCACATTACTCGCATGATTCCGGCAGATAGTGTCGATGATTTTCCGCAGATTCTCCGGATTGGTGCAAATCGGGTCAAAAACTTGCGAATTGTAGTGGCCAATATGGAGTACTTTTGAAGCCGTCATTGCTGCTGTTGAAACTAGAATTGGAGCAATAAGTAGATGATGGCTTTTCTCGTGAAAATTCTTCAAGTCAAGGGCGTAATCCCAAACTTGTTCCAAATCCTGACGTTGATAATCAGATTGTCCGACTTTGAATTCCAAGACGAAAACAATGCCATCCAGTAGCAGTACGACGTCGATGCGTTTACCCAATCGTGGGATGGAGTACTCGAAGATGATCTGGCCAATTTCTTCATGGCTCAGTATTTCCTTGAGAATACCTATTTCCTCATTCCATGCATACCGCTGGGTATCGGTCAAATCAAAGGGATTCTCTTGAACTAGGGAATTTACTATCATCCCAGCTTGCTGATGGGAAAAATCGCTTATGTTAGCCCTGTAGAAAAAACGGTTCATTCCTTTTCAAGTTCCTCTTTAGCTAATACACTCGACCCAAGCGATAATCTTTATCTTGTTTTTTTGGGGGGGGAGAGGAGAATTGTTCAAATTGACATTACGGAAGAAACAGGAATGTTCTGGCCCAAGCGGTTTCAAAAAAATCCGCCAGCGCCAGAGAGACCAGTCCGCTTCCCGCGAAAAAGTCAAGGCATGTTTTAGGTTGGGAAGTTATAGTCATGACCTGCCCCCCAGTATGGCAAGACGCAAAAACAAATGGGAGCGCCCTGCGGTCCACATTCCATCGTTCGCCACACGCTCCTCCATCCCTCTGCCGCCGGCCGCTTCCTCAACCCTGGCCGCGGGCGATCACACGCAGCATCCAATCCAGATTCTGCACGGCCATTGCGGGCGTCATCTCCACCCGGCCCTGCCGGAAGCTGCGGATCAGCTGCCGCATCATGTCCGGCCGCTTCACGCTCCCGAACGGCGACGTGATCTCCATCTGGAACACGCCCTCCTCGTCCCGGTAGCCGCCAATGTCATACACACTGCCGTTCAATTCCAGCTGCCGGACGTTCTTCGGCTCCGTGTCGGTGTGGAACGTATGAATCCGGCATTGCAAGTCAGGCTGCCCCGGCCGCGGGCAGCGGAACTCGGCATCGGCCAGGTGGCCGTCAAAATGCACCTGCAGCGACTCCCAGTCCGGTTCGTGGCCGTCGCTCAGGACCTGCACGCAGGCCAGCATGTGCGGCGCCAGGTCGACCCAGGTCCACGCCGGCACCGGCGGCCGATTCCGCGTCGGCGACACCAGCCGGCCGGCGAAATCCGTGATGACAGCCGAGCCGGACTGCTCGCCGAACAGCCGGCGACATTCCCGCACCGCCATGACGTACTGCGTGCAGACGCCCAGCAGGCGGCGCTTCTGGCGGCCGAGCTCGCACAGCTCGGCCGCCTGCTCGCGCAACTGGCCGTGCGGCAAAGCGTCGTCATACACAAACGGCTTTTCACACAGCACATGGCAACCAGCCGCCAATGCCGTCTTGACCGCCGCATAATGCAGACGCGGCGGCAGACAGACGTCGACGATGTCCGGCTGCTCCCGGTCCAGAAGCTCGTCGAGGCAGACATAGCCCTTGCCCTCGAAACCGCAGGACTCGTGCAATGCCGCCACCGTCTTCGCCACGCTCTCCGGACTGCTTCCGAGCACGGCGACCGGCATCGATCCTTCCAGCCGCCACCAGTTGCAATGATGGCGGCCGATGCCGCTGGCACCCAGCACCGCCACCCGCGGTTCCGCCGGCAGCAAGGCCGCTTCCCGGGACAACCGATAGTCCTTCAAGACCATCATCGCGCTGTCGCTCAACGGCGACCGCCGAAAGCCAAGTATCTTCGTCCCCTGATAGCCAAACAACCGCGCCAGGTCGGACGACTGCAAGCAACGGTAGATCGGACACGTGAACGACGTCACCAGCTTATCCAGACTGTTCAACGCCAGGTCTTCGGTCACCAGGATGAACGCCAGACGGTTCTTCACCTGCCGCAGACGGTCGCGCCCGACTTCAATAATACCGGCCCGCAGCATGAACGGCGTCAATTTTTCAAAGGCTTCCATGATCTTTCCTCGCTCGCCTGTTTTCCGCCCACCGCGCCGGCGGCGTCCCAGCGCGTTTCCGCCCCCGGCGGCCGAACCGCCCGCCTCCGCCTCAAGCCAAACTCATAATCCGGTCCAGCGCCGACGACGTCCTGGCCAGCAGCGTCGGGTCCGGCGGCATCATCTCCGCCGTCATGGTTCGGTCGTAGCCGATCTGGCGCAGGGCCCGCATCGTCTCCAGCCACGGCACGTCGCCGGCCATGAGATCGCAGAAGCCGGCCAGAGTGCCATCCGACAACTTGAAGTCCTTGACGTGGATGCGCTGGATGCGCCGCCCAAGCAGCTCGATCCAGTGCGGCGGCCACTGCTGGTGATTGAGATGATTGCCGATGTCAAAGTACACCCCGACGCTCGGATTGCCGATGCCGTCAATGAAATCCATCAGCTCCAGCGGCGAGTAGAACAAGCCATTCCAGACATTCTCCACCGAAAGCTCGACGCCCAGTCCGGCCGCGACCTCCCCGAGCTCGCGGACGGCTTCCGCCGCCCATTGCCGGGCCAGGTCGTAGCGGACCGGCCGGTACGACGGCGCCCAGGGAATCAGCACCGCCCCGGGGACAAACAGCAGCGATGTCGCCCCCAGCCAGGCCGTCTGCCGCAAGGCGGCCCGGTGATTCTCGATCGCCTGCCGCCGCACCGACGCATCAAGGTGCGTCGGACAACACGCCCAAGTCATGCCGCTGGCCACGCTGTCAAGGCGAATTCCAACCCGCTCCGCCTCCGCCCGCCACTGCTCGCATTGCTTCTGGCTGGTCGCCGGCGTCAGCGGCCCGTCCAAGCCGGCGCATAGCTCCAGCGCCGCATAGCCGGCGTCGCGGGCCAGGCGCATCGCCTTGCCCGGCGGGCAAAACACCGTCCCACCCTGGTCGCCAGACCAGCTGGCGCTGGTGGAACTCGTCGTCGCCGCGTCCGGCGTCTCCGGCATGAATGACCAGTAACTGATTGCCTTCAGCATGCTTCACCACCTCTGCTTGATGCCTTTGCCAGCGCTTGCCCCGGCGCCGACAAGCCCTCGTTCAGGCCGTCCACCACCTTCACGTGCAATTGGATAGCCGTCAATACCTCTTTGCCGATACCAACCCCGCGCCAGCATCAACGCCAGCGTTCCGGTCGCCCCCCGCTTCGACGCAGCGCGCGCTGCGGCCGCTTACCAGCGCTTGCCCCGGCGCCGGCGACGGCCTAATTAGCCGTTGCCGGCGTTGCCGGAGGAGCCGGCGCCGCGGCGGCGGCTTGGCGCTGACGCCGCAGATACTCGTTCATCTGCAGCACCATCTTGGCGCCGACGGTGCGCTTCAAATCACCCAGAGCCTGGCGTTGCTGGCTCAAATTCGCCAGGCACGACTCATACGACGAGGCCGCCGGCGGCGTCGACGTCTTCAACAAGCTGACCAGGTCTGAATCCGTGTCCAGGCCCAAACACAGGATATAGCAGTTCCCCCACTGTTCCGCCGCCTCGGTGGCGTCGCCGTCCAGAGCCATTCGTTCCGCCCGCTGCGCCACATACAGCGGATACTGGTTGAGATAATATAAAAGTTGCAGGGCGACCATGCGCAGACTGTCACGCCGGGCCCAATCCAGCATCTCGCCCGGCGTCCACACCCGGTCGTACTGCAGCGCCGGCGCCGCGTCCGCCGCCTGCAACTGAGTGGCGTCATACACCGTCTTGACTTCACTCACCCGCACATCATTGAAAGGATGCGACTCCTCCAAAACAAATTTCTTGTTGTAAAATTCGTTGACCTCGACCAACGTCGACACCCCGGGGCCGCGCACATGCATGAACACCCGCACATGCGCCAAACGCTCGATTTCCTTGACGTGAATGACCTGCTCCAAAATGTCCTGGCTGTAAATCAGGGGCGACGACTGCTCTTTCGGCAACAAGGCGTTGCCTTCCTCCGGACGGTAGCTCGGATTCGGCCGCCGGCGCGTCTCACCATGGCGCCGGACCGTCCGCATGGCCTGCCGCTCCGCGCTCTCGCTGCCATCGAAATTGGCCACGACGCCGCCATGGACGACGTAGCCCCACGGCGACCGCGCCGTCCCGGGATCAGCCACCCGCACCAGACGCCACAACCCGAACGACGTCAGCACCGACCGCAGCTCGTTCTCCAAATCGCGGCTGTAGGTCATGCCAACTCCCGGCGTCGCCGACGACATGTCGTCGACCGACACCGTCCGCAGCAAATTCTTCTCCTCCACCAGCTCCCGCGCCCGCGCCAGCAGCTTGTCCGTCTTCCGGCACGCTTCCAGCAACGGCTCCGGCAAGACCAGGTCGCCGCCCGGCGCGGTCATCTGCTGCAGCATCACGCACGACGCCACGGCGACCCCGTACTTGTTCATGATGTTCAGCGCGCGCTCCGCCACGGCGTGATATTCAACCATGACCTTCGGCAAAATCGCCAGGTACTCGTCCTGCAGAACTTGCTCGAAAAGCCGCAGATGCGACAACCCGGCGCCGCCCGCGTCCGGCGCCGGGGCCGTCATCATGCCGTACAGCTCCATGTCCTGCTGGGCCTGCTCCCGAAGATAAAGCCGCCACGTCTTGAACTGCTCCGACGCTTCCCAGTATTCCTGCCGCTCCGCCAGCTGGCGCAACTGCGCGCGCCAGACTTGCGTGCGCAACTTGGCCGCCCGGCCGACCAGACGGGCAATGACTTCCCCATGACGAACCAGCGCCAGGGCAAAACGGCCGTCGTTGCGCCAGACCCGCAGCGACTCCGACAGCTTCTTCTCCAGCGCCGACAGCGTCGACAACGCCGTCAACGCCCCGGGGTCGGCGCCCCCGGCGCCATCGGCCAGACGCTTCTCCTCGGCAGCCAGGCCCGCTTCGGCCCACGCCAGAATGCGCGCAATGTGCGCGTCCGGCAAACCGCCCAGCAGCGCGTCAAACGACGACAGGGTCTGGCGGTCGCCCAAATCGGCGAAACTCACCCCGTCCGGCAATTTCTTTCTGGCCTCGCTCAAAATATCCAGCGCCTTGACGACGTCGTCGCCGGCGGCCAGCGCCTGCGCCGCCGCCATCGCGTCGACGACCTGCTTCTTGGCGGTCGCCAAGGCGTGCAGACTGTCGACGGCCGTCAGCAAATCCTGGCGCCGGAAATACGACGGATCCGGAACGGTCAGGCGACGATCGCGGGCCCAGGCGGCAAAGTCATCCCGGGCCTTGCTGCCACCCTGCCGCCAAAACGCGTCGTCGCGGCATTCGCCGGCCGGGACGGCGATTTCCAGCGGCCGTTCCAAGCGTCCGCGCACCAGTTCCAGCAGCCGCAGTCCCTCGGCCAGACCGGCCTCCTGCCCGAACCACTCCGGAACCAGTTTCAAAATACCCTCCGCATCCGCCGCGACGACCGGCTTGCCCTGCTGGCCCAAGTCAGCCGCCCACTGCCGATGCAGAGAGGCCGCTGTCGTCTCGCGCAGCCGCCGCACCTCCCGCGTCCAATCCTCGGGAACCCGCCGGTCGGACATCGCATCCTCATACCAGACCATCAGAGAATACAGCGCCTCCGGGGTCGCCGCCTCCGGATAGACAGCTTTCGGCAACCCGCCATTGCGGACAAAGCCGGGCGGCGGCGGCGACCACTTTCTCGGGATCGGGGGTATGGGTCAGCAACTGAACCAGCAATGCCACGCATCGCACCGCCCCTTTTCGCGACGGTAAAACACAG
>JAKLHU010000080.1 GCA_022709995.1 Verrucomicrobiota bacterium
CTGTCTTCGCATCCGGCTTCTCGGCCGGCTTGTCTTCGGGCTTGTCGGCAGTCTGGTCTTTGGCGAGATTGAATTTTTTCTCGGCGGGCTTTTTGGGGAAAAGCGGTTTGGACGCCTCTGTTTTGGGTCGTTTCAAGCCCTCGAATGACGTCGGTGCTTTCATCGTGTCGGAAAGCCCCTCGGGCTTGGCCGCCGACGCTGCTCCATTGCCTTTTCCGTTTTTGTTGGCGTCATCCGGCGTCCCGCCGGCCGGCTTTGTTTTTTTCTTGAGGATGGCAAAAACACTCCGCATGCTGTAAAGCGCCAGGCCGAGAGTCACGGCGCCAATGGCCGCCGCAATCCAGGAGATAACGGCAATCATGCCGGTGTTCTTGCAGGCCATGAAGACGGCATAGAACAGCATCAGCACGGGGCCGTTCATGCTCAGCAAGCGAAGTTTATGATTATGGGCGTCATGATCGATGGCGGTCTTGCGGCTTTCCAGCATCTGCCGTTCCATCGCGCGCAGGCGCTCCTGCACCTGCCGCTCCGCGTCCTTGCGGATCTTTTCGGCTTCCTGGCGGGCATTGTCGCGGGCTTCCGCCAGCTGCTTGCCGCTGTCAGCTCCGGCCGCGGACAGTTTTTGGCGTTCCTCTTCCAAGTCGCGGCGCTGCTTTTCGAGTTCCTCGCGAGCGGCCTTGGCGGCGGCCAGCTGCTCGGGCGTGCCGGGTTTTTCGGCCGCCGCCTTGGCGGCGCCGCGTTCCTCCGCCTTCTGCAGCTCGGCGGCGAGGTCCGCCGCCTTCGCCTGCTGGTCCCTGGCCCGGCTTGCCAACTCGACTTCCTGGAGCGACAAGGCCTTGCTGCGCTCATCCAATTCCGTTTGCCGGCGGGTGATTTCCGCCAGCACGGCGGTCACCTGGACTTTCTTGGCGTCCAGCTCGGCCTGCGCCTGCTGCCGCAATTCGGCGGCAGCCGCGGCCGCGGCGTCCTTTTTCGCCTTGATTTCCTGGTCGATGGCGTTGACTTTTTCCACCAGCGCGGCCTTGGCTTTTTCCCGCTGCTCGGCCAAGCGCTTTTCTTCGGCCGCGGCCTTGGCCTCCGCCGCGGCGATGATCTCCGCCGCCTTGCCTTTGGCCTCGTGCGCCATCTCGTTGATCTTTTTCAAGGCCATTTCCCGGCCTGACTTCTCCCGCTCCTGCAGATCCGCCGCCAGCTTGGCTTCGGCCTCTTGGCGCTTCTGGGCCAATTCCGCCGCCAGAGCGTCAGCCGCCGCCTTCTTGATTTCCGCGATCTTCTGTTTCGCCAGTTCAAGGGCGTCGTGCTGGATCTGCTCGCTTTTGTGCGTAGCCTGGGCGATCTGGCTGGCGCTCTGTTCCTTGGCGTGGGCGATCTGCGCGGCAATCTCCTCGTGCGACTGGGCGACCAAGGCGTCAGCCTGCCGCTGAGCCTGCTGCAAGAGCGCCTCGCCCTGCTGCTTGACTTCCAGCAGAAGGGCCTGGCATTCCTTTTCCGCCTGCTGCCGCATGGCCAGCCCTTCGTGCTCCGCCTGCCGCAGAATGTTCTGACGCTCCTGCTCGCCGACCAGGCGCGCGTTCTTGAGCATCATCTGCTCCATTTCCTTGGCGACGTCCAGGCTCAAGGACAAGCCGCCGCCGATTGGCGCCGGCGCGGCCGGGGCCGGGGCGACCGAGGCAACCGGCGCCGGCGCGACCGGGGCCGGGGCCGCCGACGGGGCCATGACGTTGACGGGCCGGGCGACTTTCAACGCCGGCGGGGGCGGCGGGGCGCCGGGGACGCCGGCCATGCCGGCCCCGGCAACCGCACTTGTACCGTCACCGACAACCCGCATCGGCTTCCGGCACTTCGGGCACATCAGTGACGGCATCGCTTCCGCCAATTCCATCTTCGCCTGACAGGTTGGACAGACATGGATCACGGGCATGATGCTTCTCCCAGGTTAAAACCAAAAAGTAAAACTCAGCCGCCGGCCACCACCGACAAGGCGAAGCGCGCGGTCACACCGTTCAAATCCACCTCATGCATGGTTTCGGCACGACCTGCCGTCAGGCTCATGGCCAGGGTCTCGGCGCAGATGTACGTCGACTGCGCGACCATGGCCTGCGCAACTTCGGCCGGAGCGTCATACGTCACCCGGATGCGGTCGGTCACTTCAAAGCGCAGTTCCTTGCGCAGGTTCTGCAGCTTGCTCACGACTTCGCGGGCCCAGCCTTCCTGGATCAGCTCGGCCGACAGCCGGGTGTCGAGAGCGACGGTGATGTCGCCCGCGTTGGCCACGGTCATGCCCTCCTTCTCCGTCCGCTGGACCAGGATATCGTCGGCGCCGATCTCGACCGCCTGGCCGTCGCCAACATCAAGGGATACCGTTTCCCCGGCCCGCAGGCGGTTGATGGCACGGCTGCCGAGGCCGGCAATCAGGGGGATGGCGGCCTTCATCTTCACGCCCAGTTTCGGACCCAGCTTCTTCAGGTTCGGCTTGGCGCTCAACGTCACCAGTTCCTCCTCGTCGGCGCGCACGTCGACGGTTTTCACATTCAGCTCCTCGGCCACCACGGCAGCCATTTCCTGCAGGTCGGCGCGCACCTCGGGGTTCGCCGAGACCAGCACGGCGGCGGCCAGCGGCTGCCGGACCTTCAGCACGGCCTGCGTCCGCAAAAAGCGCCCCAGCGACACCGCGGCCATGGTCCGGCGCATGCGCTCGGTCAGAGCCGCGTCACTGTAGGCCGGGAAGGGCTCGGGATAATCGCACAAGTGGACCGAGGCCGGCATGGCCTCCGTCCTCAGGTTGCGATAGATGGTCTCGGTCACAAACGGGATGAACGGCGCCGCCAGCTGGCAAAGGGTGACCATGGTGTAGTGCAGAGTCTGATAGGCATCGGCCTTGTCCTGGTCGTTGGCGCTCTTCCAAAAACGGCGGCGGCTGCGGCGGATGTACCAGTTGGTCAGATCATCGATGAAGCCTGTGAAGCGGGTGGCGGCCCGCTGCAGGTCATAGCCGTCCAGGCTGGCGCGGACGTCGGCGACGGCGTCCATCAGGCTGGACAGCACCCAGCGGTCAAGGACGTTGGCCGGCGCCAGGGGAGGCGCCGCGACGGCGCCGGACGGACGCCAGTCGTCGACCCGCGCGTAAGTCGCCAAAAAGCAGTGGGCGTTCCAGAGCGGGATGATGACGGTGCGCATCACTTCGCGGACGGCGGCCTCGCTGAAACGCATGTCTTCCGCCCGCACCACCGGCGAGGACAGCATGCAAAGCCGCAAAGCGTCGGCGCCGTACTGGTCGATCACGGTCCTGGGGTCGGGGTAGTTCTTCAGCCGCTTCGACATCTTGCGGCCGTCCTCGGCCAAAATCAAGCCGTTGACGATCACGTTGCGAAACGCCGGCTTGTCAAACAACATGGTGGACAACAGCATGAGCGAGTAAAACCAGCCGCGGGTCTGGTCCAGTCCTTCGGCGATGAAGTCCGCCGGGAAGGTCGCGTCGACCTTGGCTTTGTTTTCAAAGGGATAGTGGTGCTGGGCATACGGCATGGCGCCGCTTTCGAACCAGCAGTCGAGCACTTCCGGGGTGCGGTGGTATGTGCGGCCGCCGCGTTCGATGACGATCTGGTCAATGAAATGCTTGTGCAGGTCGGTGACCTTCCGGCCGGACAGCTGCTCCAGTTCCGCCACCGAGCCGATGCAGATGGTGTCGGACGGGTCGGCGTCGTTGACCCAGACCGGTATGCACGATCCCCAGAAGCGGTTGCGGCTGATGTTCCAGTCCTTGGCGTCGCCGAGCCAGTTGTCAAACCGCCGGGCGCCGACGTAGTCCGGCATCCAGCCGATCTGGCGGTTGTTGCGCTGCAGGCGGTCGTGCAGGTCTTCGACGCGGATGTACCAGGCTTCGATGGCCCGGTAGATGAGCGGCGTGTCGGTCCGCTCGCAGAACGGATAGCTGTGGACGATCGTCGACTGCTGCACCAGCTTGCCGGCCTGCTTCAGATGCCGGATAATCGCCTTGTCCGCCGCCTTGCAGTTCTGGCCGGCGAAGTCCGGGGCCAAAGCCGTGAAGTTGGCGTCGCTGTCGAGAGTGTCGACCAGCTCGATGCCGGCGCCCTTGCAGACGCGGTAGTCGTCTTCGCCGTAGGCCGGGGCCTGGTGCACGATGCCCGTGCCGTCGGTGGTCGTGACGTAGCCGTCCACCAGGATCTGAAAGGCGTTCGGCTGACCGGCGAAATACGGGAAGATCGGCTCGTAGCGGAGGCCGGCCAAGTCGCGGCCCTTGCATTCCAGAAGGAGCTGGTATTCGGCTTCCGACTTGTAGTACGCGCCCAGACGGGCCTTGGCCAGGATGTAGGCGTCGTCGGTGTCGCCGTCGCGCACCAGACAGTAGTCGATGTCGGGGCCGACGCAGGCCGCCAGGTTGGCCGGCAGCGTCCAGGGCGTCGTCGTCCAGATCAGGATATGGGCTTGGAGGTTTTCGGCGCCGGGGAAGACGCGGTCGAGGATTTTCATGCGGACGGTCACGGCCGGGTCCTGGACGTCCTGGTAGTTGCTGCCGGCCTCCATGTTGGACAGGGGGGTGTTCAATTTCCAGCTGTAGGGCATGATGCGATGCGCCTTGTACACGCGTCCCTGGTCCCAGAGCTGCTTGAAGACCCACCAGATGCTTTCCATGAAGGTGGCGTCCATCGTCTTGTAGCCATGGTCGAAGTCAACCCAGCGGCCCATCCTGGTCACAATCTGCTTCCACTCCTTGACATAGCGCTGGACCATGGAGCGGCATTGCTCGTTGAACACGTCGACGCCGCATTCCATGATGGCGGGCGCTCCGGCCAGACCAAGCTTCTCTTGGGCGAGGGCTTCGATGGGCAGGCCGTGGCAGTCCCAGCCGAACGTCCGCTCGACGTAGCGGCCGCGCATGGTCTGGTAGCGCGGGATGACGTCCTTGATCGTGCCGGCCAGCAGATGGCCGTAATGCGGCAGGCCGGTCGCAAACGGAGGGCCGTCGTAAAACACGTACGGGGGGGCGTCCCGCCGCCATTCCAGAGATTGCGTGAAAACGTCGTTCTCTTCCCAAAATTTCAGGACGGCTTCTTCCAGTTGGGCAAACGAGGCGTTGCTGTCATACGCTGCAAACATGCGTGGTGTCTCCAAACCTGCTGTCTCAAAGTGCAACCGGTCAACGGGTTACGAGGTGGAATCATGGCCGCCGAGAAAGACGGGGGCGGCGGCGGGCGACGCGGTCATTCGGCGTTCTGCCAGGCTTCGATCTTGGCATACGGGATGCGCAGCCGGCTGGTCTGGCCGCGGGCGTCGGCCTGTTCGACCAGGACGAGTTCGTCCTGGGCCTCCAGGATGCGGACGACGCGGATGACGACGCCGTTGAACTGCACGTCCCAGGGCCCGGCCGGCTTGCCCTCCCGGTCGCGGGCGATCCGTTCGAAGTAGCTGCGCTTCCAGACGGCACCGGCGTCGGGCTCCGGCTCTGCCGCCGGCGGGGCGCTCAGGGCGATGTTGCGCTGGCGCTCGGCGTCGCGCTCTTCCCGAGCACGCTTTTCGGCATCCCGTTTCGCCAGCATTTCCTTTTCGCCCTTGATGCCCATGGCGAACAGGATCACCAGCGGATAAAGCCAGGGCAGGAGCAGCCCGGCCGTGAAATGCAGCCAGACCGGATGGCGGCGAGCCTGGGCGATGGACGCCGCCCAGCAGGCCGAGCCCAGCAGAAACGTCAACACCAGGGCCAGAACCAGGGTCACCCCGGGATCGGCGTCCAGTTCGGCCTTTTCCGTTTCCTTGGCAAACCACAACGTGATGTCGACGATTTTCTGCCAGGCCTGCTGCAGCATGACCTTGCCTTGTGCAATCCATTCATCCATGACTGTCCTCGCAGTGCGTTAAGGTCGGCGGTTTCATTCCTCGAGGTCATCCGGCGGTTCCGGCGGCAGGAACGCCCTGGTGTCGATATAGATGAAAACAAGATAAAACAAAAAAGCGACCAAAAACATTTCCTGGAAGCTCCAGCCCGGGAGATTGAGAAAGGAATAGACCAGCGCCAGGAGGAACGGCGGGATGCAGCAGTGCAGGGCGACGGTCCACAGGCTGGCCGGCGAATCGCGCCATTCGCGCCGGAACACGACGGCGGTGAGCATGAAGATGAGCACGCTGAGCAAAATGGGCTTGATTTGCAGCAGCGCGTGGTACACCAGCAGAAAAGGCGCCATGACGACACAGACGGCCTGCGCGTAGCGGACCAGCGCGGTCTCGTCCAACCGGCCATCGGCGCGACCAGCCATTTCGGTGGCATGTCGGCCCAGCGCCGCCAGCTTGTCGCCGGCCAGGAGCGGCAGGCGCAGCACCTGCCGGTCGTTGCCCTCCTCCCGCAGCCAAAGCGTCACCGACGCGGGTTCCAGGAGAAGGCCGCGCGGCTCGATGCCGCTGGCCAGCTCGCGGTCGGGCGGGAACGCCTCCGGCTGGTCGGCAAAGTCAAAGCGCCAGAGGTTGACGCGAATCGTATGCGGCAGGTCCCAGTCGGCCTGCCAGCGCAGGCGGCCTTGATCGAACCAGACCGTCTCCGCCGCCTGGGCGAGATGGCTGGTGATGGTCCTGGTCTCGCCGACAATGCCCGGAAGGGTCAGCATGACTTTCAGCAACGCAGCCAGAAACGTCATCAAAAACAAAATCAGGATCGGCGCCAGCCAGCGCCGTTGCGCCCGCACCGCCTGCAAAGCCAGATACGGACGCAGAAACAACGCCGCCAGCACGCGCCGGTACGGCGTCGGCTCTTCCGGCAACACGGGCAGAGGCGGGAGGTCGGGTTGGTCTTGCATGCGAGGACACACTAGCGTTGGGCGAGCTGCTTCAGCTCGAATTTTTCCATTCGTTTCAACAGCGTCGCCGCGGCTTTCTGCTGTTCGTCCGGGGTCCGGTCGATGAACAGGACGCCGTCGAGATGGTCGATTTCATGCTGGAGGCAGCGGGCCAGCAGGCCGCCGCAGTCGGCGTCGATGGCTTCGCCGTCTAACGTGGTGGCATGCAAGCGCACCCGGGCCGGCCGGGTGACTTCGCCCCGGACGCCGGGCAGGCTGAGGCAGCCTTCGCCGCAGCACGCTGTCTCCGGCGAAACCCAGGTGATTTCCGGATTGACCAGGGCCAGGGGCATGCGCGGGTTCAGGCAGACTTCCCCGGGAGACGGCGGCTCCGCGGGCAGGCTGTCCTCGTCCGGGCGGGTGTCGACGACGATCAAGCGCAGGTTGACGCCGACCTGCGGCGCGGCCAGACCGACGCCGACGACGTCGTTCTCCTGCATGGTCACCAGCATGCGCTCGGCCAGTCGCCGCACCTCTGCGGTGACTTCCTTGACCGGCGACGACTTCTGCCGCAAGGCCGGATGGCCATTCTGGACTATACGCAGCCGTTTTGGCCGCTCCGACTTGAGAAAATCCAACATCAAACCGCCTTGCTGAAATGCTCTCTCCCCACTCGACGGAAACTAAAACTGCAAACTATTAAAGTTAACCGAAAAAGCCGATTGTTCAACCCGGCCGGCCGCTTTTTGCCGCCGCTTTTTGGTCATGCGTGCCGGTCGGCGGCGGCAGCGAGCCCCGGACGGCCGGGTGGCACGTCCGGGGCTCGTGGTCAACGGGTCAAACCGGGGCGGATTCAGCCCAGGCGCTTCAGGACTTCCGCCTTCAGTGTCTCGAACGTGCATTTCTCCAGGATGTCGCCGTCAAGGTTGACGGTCGGGCCGCGGTCACAGCGTTCGTGGCAGAAGGTGGCCTTGACCAGAACCTGGTCTTCCAGCTTGCTGGCCTTCAGAAAGGCCGTCAGCTTCTGCAACAGTTCCTGGGAGCCGCGTTTGAAGCAGCTGGTGCCGACGCAGATCGTCACCGGCAGACGTGCAGCCGCCGGCGCGGCGCCGACGACCACGTCCTCGTCCTGGATGCGCTTGCGGCTGTGATAGTG
>JAKLHU010000081.1 GCA_022709995.1 Verrucomicrobiota bacterium
CAGCGTGCTGCTTAAATGGCGCCTGAAGAGCCGGAACAGGGCGCTTCTGGTCAGTTGGAATTCACGGGCGATCTGGTCGACGTTTTTGTAGTGCTGCGGGGTGTTGGTCAAGGCATAGACGACTCGGGAAAAGTCATCCATCTGGTCATGCAGGGTACGGTTCTTGTTGACTTCCAGCAGGCAGGCGTAGATGAGCGTCGACAGCTCCTCGTGAATGTCCGCGTGGCCGGTTTTGACGATGGTTCTGATCTGGTCGAGGAGCCTCTCGAAGCGCCTGGGATCACGGAGGCGGACGAGCTCCACGGGGGGGATGTTGGCCAGTCCGAACAGGTGTTCGAGAACGGGTTCGCGGGCGATCATGACGCCGCGCTTGAACAGGAACAGGTCAGGCTCTGGAGTCATGCGGGCATGCCCGGTGCCCAGTCGCGGGTTGCGCAGGAGCACGGTGCCGGCGCCGACCAGGTGGGTCGAGCCATCGCAGACCAGGCGGCCTTTGCCTTCCTGGATGTATTCCAGCGTCCAACGGGAAGCGACATAGCCTTCGAAAGTGATCTGGCCGCCAGGGACCACCCGCAGGTCGCTGTAGCCGAAACACTGGCAGCCCGGCGCCCTCAAGGCGCGCGGCGATGAAAAGTCCACATGGCTTTCCATCTGCAGGAAACCGGTCTGGTAGTCGCGGCGATGAAACGGGTTGTTGAGCATGGTCGACCCTCGTGCCGGCGGCGCGGGCCGGAGTCGTGCCGGCGGCGCGGGCCGGAAATGCATCTTGTGACTATAGTGTAATTTATTTAAATGATAGTGCAAGTCCGGCGTTTTGTTTTTCGGGTGATGTCGGCTATAATTACCATCAGTCAGCCGAGGTTCGTTTCTGGCAGGGCAGGCCTTGATTCTGTTGGCGGGTTGAAGTTCGGACAAAGCCTCCGTCGTCTGGGCGGTGCCTGGGCGGAGGAATCGACATCTTGTATCCAGTTCAGGAGGTCAGTCATGAAGCGATTATTCACCCTGATTGAGTTGCTGGTTGTCATTGCCATCATTGCGATTTTGGCGGCGATGCTGCTGCCGGCGTTGTCGAAGGCTCGGGAGAAGGCGCGGGAGATCAGCTGCGTCAACAACTTGAAGCAAATCGGTTTGGGCTTCAACTTCTACAACCAGGACCACGACGGCTACTACCCGCCGACCGACCTGGGATATTTCGGCGGGCCGACGAAATACTATTGGAACTGGGCGTTTGCCTTGAGCAGTGACAAGTATGTGTGGCCGGCGGACAACTTGTGGAAATGCCCGACCGGCCAGGGGATGTTCACGTATATTGAATCATTCAAGAGTTGTGACGACGCCATCATGAATCCGTATGCGACTTCGGCGGCGCGGTTTCTGTATATCGGCTACGCCTATAGCAATTACTATATCGGCAGCAAGTGGAGCGCCTTCGGGTATGTGAGCGCGGCGCAGAATGTCATCCAACGTCATCCGCCGGTGCGGGTGGACGAGATGAAGAAGACCTCGTCCTGTCTGGTGCTGGTGGACAGCATGGCGACCCATTCCGGCGGGCCGGGCGGCACGAACATGCTGTACAACTCTGGCATGTACGTGCATGACCGTCATGCCGGCGGCGCCAACATCCTGTGGGCGGATGGTCATGTTGGCCGTCTGCAGAGCGCCCAGGTGCAGATCCAGGCCGACGCCGACGCCAGCCTGGCCAATCGGAAACTTCTGGTGTGGCAGTAAGCGTTTTTTGATGCGGCGCAACTGCTTCCGGCTCGCCGCGCGCCCCGTGTCGGCACCTGTTTCCCGGGCATCTCGGCGTGGTGTGGTGCTTATGTCCCATAGTGCTTGACCCGTGGCATCTCGACGCGGGTCTTTTTTTGACGGTTGAATAAAGTCATTTCAACGGGGAGCCAAGCGATGTGGCTGAAGACAACAGTGTTGGCGGTGTTGGGCGCGGCGGCGGTCTTGTCGGCGGCGGAGCCGGGTTCGGAGGAGGACTACGAGCTCGGCCGAAAGCGCCTGGCGGAGATGCAAGGCGCCGTTCGGCAGCGGGTGCTGCCGCGGACCTATGCCTTTGTCCGCAGCCAGACGAAGTACTCCGGCCGGCTGTTTCTGGGCGGCTACCTTTTTGACGACCGGCCGTTGTTTGCGGACCGCGGCTTGTGGGAGGAGAGCGAATCGGACCACAAGATACCCAGTTTTGCCCGGACGTTCGAGCTGTATCGCTTGAGCGGTCTGGACGGCTACGCCACCTTCGCCTGGCCCGGCGAACGCGAGTTCAAGCGCACCATGAAGGTGATTTACGACACGGCCGCGCAGATGAAGCTGTCCCCGGACGACTTTCACCTGATGTTGGAGACGAGCTCAAGCCGCGACTACATGGAGATTGTTCCGGAGACCCTCGATCTGATCGCGAACAACCCATACTCCTTCCGTGTCAATGGCAAAAGCCTGATCAGCAGCTATGTCATGGATCGAATCGCCCCGGAGGAGATCGCCGGATACCTCCAGCGCTTGCGGGAACTGTCCGGCGACAAAATTCTGTTCGTGCCCCAAATACATTTCATCCGCCTGCAGAATCCGGCTGGCGAGCCGACCAACGGCCATGCTCTGTATGAATTGTTCCGCAGTCACGGGCAGGCCCTGCCGGCTTCACAGATCGCGCTGATGGAGGAATACCTGCGCTCCTACCTGGCCGTCTGCGACGGCATCTATCTGGGTCATTTCAACAGCTATCCCGACGGCAGCCAGGACGACATTTTTTCCGGCGCTCTGCTGGCGATTTGCCGCAGCGTCCTGGCCGAGCCGGCCTACAACGGCCGCAAGCTCCTGGTGACCCAGGGCAAGGCCGGCTACACGGCGTACTATGGCGCCCAGAGCCTGTCCCGGGACGGCACCCGGACGCTTCGCCGCGGTCTGGAAGGGGCGCTGAAGTACGACGCCGATGTGTATATCGGCACGGAGTGGGACGAGTTGAACGAAGACACCGGCTTTCAGCCGCTGGTGAGCAAGCCGATGTCGTCGCAGCGGATTCTGCGCTATTACACGCACCGTTTCCGGGGCGAGGCGCCGACGCCGCTGCCGGGTGACGACGTGACCGTGCCCAACCTGATCATCAGCCAGCGTCGGCAGCTGATCCCCGGCGAAGCCATGGTGGTGGAGCTCTTGCACGTGCCGGACACGGCCGCCGGCGAAACCTACACGCTGCGCTATGAGCTGACCGATGAAAGCGGCCAGGCGCTGTTCCAGGCCGGGCCGTTTACTTTTAATACTGCGGTTCTGCGGGAAGAGCGCCTGAGTCCGGCCAGCGAGCCCTTTGCGGCCGCCCAGGCCTTGCGCAGCCGCGTCACCATCGAGTACCAGGGCCGCACGCTGGAGTACTTCACCGGCTTGCCGTTCACCGCGATCCGGGCCACCTCCACCGGCGACCAGCAGTATTTCTGCACCCCGCTGCGCAATGTCCTGCGGCCGGTCCGGGCCGAAGTGTCCCTGGCGCCGGACGGGCGGGTCGATTGCCGGCTCGAAGCGCCGGAAGACCTGGCCGTCGTTGAAGTCATGCAGAATTCGCTTGAACAGTACGCTTACGACCCCCGCGATGAATTCCGCTTGGCGGACGGATCGCGGCGCTTGTATCGCCTGCGCATGCACTACTACAACCAGGAGCCGGGCCGGGTCAGCGTGAAGATCGACGCCGAGATGGCGGCGGCGACCGGCGTGCTGTCGTATCAGAGCGGCGACGACCCGCGGCAGTTGGCTGCGGTGGCTGAAGGCCTGCCGTCGCCGGTCTATCGCGGCAATCTCGACTGGTGGCAGCGCAACTGTCTGTTTTCCCTGCCGGTCGCCGAAGTCGCCAATGCCGTCCTGCGCGTGTCCGGCCAGATTCTGAACGGCCCGCGCCAAGGCGAGTCGTTTGCCTGGGAAGTGGCGCTGGCGGAGCTGGGCGAAAACGACGTTCGGGCCCAAGTCTACGAATCGGGCGTCATGCTCGGGGTGGAATCCGGCGGCCGGCCGACGACGATTCCGCTCAGTCTTGATTCCCGCGCGGCGGTTTTCCAGGCCAAAGTGTCGTTTGACCAGCCGAACGGGGTGGCCGCGGTGCGTGCGGTCACGAAAGCCGGCAAGGTCTGGTGGAGCGCGCCGCAGCCCCTGTCCCAAGCCTCGGCGCCGGCGGCGGCCCCGCTGGCGCCGGCGACGCGGCCGGTGTATGTGTATTCCGACACGGCGCGCCGGGCGGTCCGGCTCGACCTGCCGGCGCACCGGGTGCCGGCAGTGACGTACGTGTTTGACCCCTCCGCCGGCGGCGCCGTTCTGAAGACGCCGGCCGGCCGCGACTTCTACGCCATGCTCGGCAGCTACCAGGCCTTTGCCACCGGCTTCCAGGGTCTGGAAAGCGCCTATACCATCTTCCGGTTCTTCAAGGACGGCATGTTCGCCGGCGCCGACAAGCCCGTGCCCGACTGGTGCGTGGAAGACGGCCGCCATTGCCTGCGCTTTGACGGCGAACGCGGCAACTTCGTGATGTTCCCGAATGTCGTGGTGCCGCAGCGGGCCGGTTTCACCCTGGAGTTCGAGGTCAAGCCGGCGGAGGTCAAGCCGCACCAGGTCCTGTTTGCGCATCAGGGCAACACCTTCGGCGGTTTGAGCGTCGAGGTCAAGGACGGGCATTTCGTGCTGGTGTACGTGCACCGCAATTTGCATGACTGGAATTTGCCGTGGTATTCCGAGAGTCGTTTTCCGACGCAGGTGCCGTTGCTGGCCGGGCGGTGGCAGACGGTCAAGGTCACCTATAACGGCTCGGAGCTGGCGATTGTCGCCAATGGCCAGCGCGAGGCGTTCCCGCTGCAGGGCACCGGCATTTATCTGCAGTCCGCCGGGTTTGGCGGCCGCGGCGAGCGCCGGCCCGATGGCGCCGTGCCCTTTTTCAAGGGCCTGCTGGCGTCGTTCTCCGTCAAGCACTGGGTGGAGGATTAACCGCTTTTCGCGGCCCCTGCGCACTTTCGGCGCCCGCTGGGCAGTTATTTGCGTTTTTCCCCTCCAACGGCATCGCCCATCCGGCCGGGTTCGGTAATCGCTCAGCCATTGCATCTGGTGGTTCTAATGGCCTGGCGCGCCAAGGTGGCGCCTCAGGCTCTGAGGCGCCCAAGTGTCGACCCCTCAAGTGCTCAGTTGTCAATGGCTGATCGCTTACGGGGTTCGAGTTGTTTTTGGATTGCCGGGCTGGAAAAAATCGCTGGGCGGCAGTACGTTTTCCGAGTGTGACAAAAGGCCGGGAGCGCTGCTGGTCCAAAGGGGAGGCGGGCGGCCCGGCATCACGTGTGGAAACGGTGCAAAGGGCGACAGCATGTATGACATCAGGGCGTATGGGGCCACCGGCGTGGCCGGCGACTTGTGCACGGCGGCGATCCAGCGGGCCATCGACGAATGCGCGGCGGCGGGCGGCGGAACCGTGAACTTCCCGGCTGGGACGTATCTGACGGGAACCATATACCTCCGCGACAACGTCACCCTCAACCTGGAAAGCGGCGCCAGGCTGCTCGGCAGCACCCGCCGCGAAGACTACAACGCGGACGACTTCTGTCCCCAGAACCGCGTCTTCAAGGAGCGGGTCACCGGCGCGCACCTGGTCGTCGCGGTCGAGGCCAGCAACATCGGCCTCACCGGCCAGGGCGTCATCGACGGCAATCGCCAGGCCTTTTCGGACCAGACCTGGGACGAGCACCCGCACCTGTTCGAATACCCGGAATGGCGCCCCGGCCAGATGATCTTCTTCTGCGAATGCCGGAACGTCACCATCACCGACGTCAAATTGTACAACAGCCCCTATTGGACGTGCTTTCTGCACGGCTGCGAAGACGTGGTGATTGCGGGGGTGCGGGTCTGGAACGACCAGCGGACCTGGAACGGCGACGGCATCGACATCGACTGCTGCGCCCGGGTGACGGTCACCAACTGCATCATCGACTCCGGCGACGACTGCATCACGCTGCGCGGCGCCATCGACCCGCTCAAAGACCAGTCACGCGTCTGCCAGCAGGTCACGGTCAGCAACTGCATTTTGCGCACGCGCTGCAACGCTTTCCGGATCGGCGTCGGCAATGGCCAGGTGCGTGATTGCGTCATCAGCAACTGCGTCATTTGGGACACACGCACCGCGATTTGCATTATCTCGAAATATTCGGAGAAGTCCCTGGGCGTGAACATCGAGAACATTCTGTTTGACAATCTGCACATCGATGCGATGCGGCCGATCCTCGTGTCGTCGAACGTGCGCGGCTGCCAGCCGGATGAGACGGTGAAGCTCATCCGCAACATCAGCTTCAGTCATCTGCGGGGGCGGGCGCGGTGGTCGTCGTATGTCACCGGCAATCCCGACTGCCTGGTCAAGGACATCAGCTTTTCCGACGTGTGGTTCGAATATTCCGGCGGCGCCGACGCCGTGCCGCCCGAGAAGGCCGACCGGAGCTATGGCGAATTCGGCGTCAAGTGCGCGCCGGCGGCGTTCTATCTCCAGAATGTCGACGGGGTTGAGTTTGACCGCTGCCGGATCAGCTGGCGGGACCCGGAGCCGGGCTGGCAGTCGGCCATCATGGCGCAGAACGTCCGCGGCCTGCTCCTGGACCGATGCCGGCTGGAAGCGCCTCCCGGCGGCGTGGAGTGCATCCGAAACGGGAAATAGCCAGCCGCCGCCAACGGCCGCGCCGGGCGGCCTGCTTCTGGACCGCCGTCCCTCGGCAGGGCGGACTGCGCAAACAGCCAGAATAGCTGCAAAAACAGCCGTATTGCGCAAGCGCCCGGCGGGCGGGAAGGTTACAGTAAATGGCAGAATAACGCAGTATAACGCAGCAGTGGAATCGGCTCGATTCCGAAGGCGGCATAGGCTTGGAGAAACGTCCATGAACAGCGATGTCCAGTATTTTGGCATGAGTGTCGACGATGTCGCCTTGACCGGCTGGTCGCAGGCGGGCAATCTGCGGAAGCTGCTGGCGTTTTTTGCCGCCGAGGGTGTTCCGGCGACTTTTTTTGTCGTTCCTCTTGATGAAGACAGCGGCCGTCCTTTTCAGGCTCTGCCTGGCGACTACGCCGGTCTATTGCGGGATGCGTACGCTTCCGGCCATGCGATTGGCCAGCACGGGCTGCGGCACAACCGTTTCGAATTCGGCATTCCGCCCGCGATGATCCTGGACTTGCCGCACGAGAGCGAGAACAAGCGCTTTGCCGAGGAGAACCGCCAGCGCCTGGCCGGCGAGCATGTCTGCGAGAAGCTGCGGCCGCGCCTGCGCCAGGGGCGGGAAATCCTGGAGGACGCGCTGGGGTTTCCGATCGTCGGGTTCCGGTCGCCGGCGCTGCAGGAGAGCCCCGGCATGTTCGCGGCGATTGCCGCCGAGGGCTATCAGTATGACAGCTCGCAGTGCCTGCAGGAGACCGGCTGGGACTATCTCCTCGACCGCATGGACGTGCCGCCGCGGGAGATCACCCGGGCGCGCTGGGAGAAGATTCGGCGCAAGTGCCAGACTCCGATCCTGCCGCTTACCTGCGACTACACCTGGTATCTCTCCCGGAAGAAATACGACCAGGTTCTGGCGCTGGCGCAACATGACTTCCACGCCTGTCTGCGCGAGGGTTTGCCGATGGTCACGGTCTGCCACGTCGATCCCGTCTGGGACGGCGAAGGCATCCGCTTCCTGCGTGAATTCTACACCTGGGCGCGCAGCGCCGCCGCGTCCCAAGGCAAGACGCTGCAATTCATGACGTTGGACGACCTGGCCCGGGAGGTGGAGTAAATGGACGGCAAGCCGAAAATCGTCAGTTTCGACTCGGCGGACGCCGGCGTCTTCGGCGATGTGCTGACGCAGCGCCGGGTCCCGCCCCGCACGGTTGTGGGCCTGCTGGGCCTCGGCTATTTCGAATACTGGCGCATGTATCCGGAGCT
>JAKLHU010000082.1 GCA_022709995.1 Verrucomicrobiota bacterium
CCGCAGCACCAGCCAAATGCGTCAATCCGTGCTCGAATGGGCCGGACGCTACCAGGCGGTGTTCGAAAACAGCGGCGAACTGATCTTCCTGCTGGACGAGCAAGGCGTCATCCTCAACGCCAACACCGCCGCCGCCGACACCTTCGGCACGCTCCTCACCAAGCCCAAATTCGCCCTGGCCGACCTGATCACCGACGCGGAAGGACGCCCCTTCCTCTGGCCGGAAGCATGGCGGAAACTGCTGGCCGGCGACAACGGCCGACGCATCAACACGTACCTCGACATGCTTCTGCACCTGCCCGACCGCAAAACCATGAACATCGGCTTCAATCTTTCCCATGCCAAGGTCAACGACAACGACATGGCGCTGCTCATCGTCCACGACACTACGGCCCAGCGGGACCGCGAACTGGAGCGCCAACAGCTGGAAGAACAGCTCATGCACTCCCAGCGCATGGAAGCCATCGGCATCCTCGCCGGTGGCATCGCCCACGACTTCAACAACCTCCTCCACACCATCCAGGCCAACATCGAAATGCTCAACCGGCAAACCATGCCGATACCGGCGAAAGCCATGCTCGGAAACATCGAGGAGGCCAGCAAACGGGCCACCGGACTGACCAGCCAGCTGCTCGGATTCGCCCGCAAAGGCAAATTCCAGGCGGAAGTCCTCGACCTGGGAGCCCTGATCCAGCAGGCGGAGAAGTTCTTCCAGTCCGGTGCCAAGGACGTCGCCATCAAAATCATCATCGAGCCGACGCCCCTCCTGATCAAAGGCGACCCCACCCAGCTGCAGCAGGTCATCCTCAACCTGCTCATCAATGCCAAGGACGCCCTGGCCGACAAGACGGGCGAGAAGGCCATCGTCATCCGGGTGGAAACCGTCCGCACCGACATGCCGGAATGGAAGACGTGCCCGTTCCGCGGGAACCGCGCGGCGGACTTCATCTCGGTCACGGTCCGGGACAATGGCTGCGGCATGCCGCCCCAAGTCAAAGAGCATATCTTCGAGCCGTTCTTCACCACCAAGCCGCCGGGCAAAGGCACGGGCATGGGCCTGGCCATGGCCTACGGCTGCATCACCAACCACCGCGGCTGGATCAACGTCAGCAGCACGCCCGGCCAAGGCAGCACCTTCACCATCATCCTCCCCAAGGCCCGCGATCTCCCCGAACTGTGAAACAAACCACCTTCCCCGGTGTCAATCACCGTGCTGTCCGCCGGTTCAAAGACCCCGGACCGCGCCTTCCCTTCACCAGCAATCACAAGGACCACGCCATGACTACCCTCATCACCAACGCCCATCTCATTTCCCCCGACGTCGACCTGTGCCAGGCCGCCATTCTCCTGGATGGCGATCGCATCACGAAAGTGCTCCGGCCCAAAGACGCCAAACCCGCCGCCGACCACGTCTTCGACGCCAACGGCCAGATGGTCGTGCCCGGCTTCATCGACACCCATTTCCATGGCGGCATGGGCTATGAAACCACCAGTGACGACCCGAAGGCGATCAGCATCGTCGCCGAAGCCAAACTGAAGGAAGGCGTCACCACCATCTGCCCGACCACCCTAACCCTCCCCGGGGAAAAATTGGCCGCCAGTCTGAAAAACATCGAGAAATACCGCCGGAAGCCGGCCTTTGCCAAAGTCGTCGGCACCCATCTGGAAGGCCCCTACATCAACCCCGAATGCATCGGAGCCCAGAATCCGGCCTTTCTGCGCAAACCCGACATCAAGGAAGTGCTGACCCTCAACCAGATCTCCCCGGTGTCCCTGGTGACCTATGCGATCGAAATGCCCGGCAGCCTGGAGTTCACCGAACAGCTCTGCGCGGCCGGCATCTGCCCGTCCTGCGGCCATACCAACGCGACCTTCGCGCAATTCGACCAGGGCCGCCAACGCGGCCTCAAGCGCCTCACCCACTTCTGCAACCAGATGACCAAACTACACCACCGTGAAATCGGCCTGGTCGGCCTCGGCCTCTACCAGGATGACGTCGCCATCGAAATGATCTGCGACAAAATCCACCTCTGCCCGGACATGATCCGCCTGGCTTTCAAAGTCAAACCGATCGACCAGATCATCATCATCACCGACGCCATGGAGGCGACCGGCCTGGCCGATGGCAACTACCAGCTCGGCGGTCTCGCCGTCGTGGTTTCCGACGGCGCCGCCCGCCTGGCCGCCAACGGCGCCCTGGCCGGCAGCACGCTGCAGTTCAACAACGCCTTCAAGAACATCGCGGAAGTGACCGGCATGGCGCTGTCGCAGCTGGTCAAGACCACCTCCCTCAACCAGGCAACCTCGCTCGGCCTGAAGGACCTGGGCAAAATCGAGCCCGGCTATGTCGCCGACCTGGCCGTTCTTGACGACGACTTCAAGGTCACGGCCGTCTTTGTCGACGGCGCCCGGAAAATCTGAACCGCCGTTGTCCGCGACCGGCCGGCGCCGGCCGCGGACCGAAGCGGAACCGGGGCCGGAGCCGAGGCCGGGCCGGTGACAAACTCCCGAAAATGCATGCCGCCATTTCCATTTCCGGCCCAGCAATACTATAGTATGCCGAAACCAATTTAACAACACCGGACAAAGGCCTTGCCGCAATTATGCTCATCGCAATTCTCGGGGACATCCATGCCAACATCGACGCCCTGACCGCGACTCTGGACGTCCTGGACCGCATGTCCGTTGACAAGATCATCTGCGCCGGCGACGTCGTCGGCTACGGTGCCGCGCCGGGTGAATGCATCGACCTCTTGCGCAACCGCGGCATCCAGTCCGTCTGCGGCAACCATGACCAGTGCTCGTTCAACTCGGCCCTCAACGACAGCAACAACGTCCGGGAAGAAGCCTCGACGGTGTTTTCCTGGACGCATGACCGCCTCCGTCCCGACCAGCTCGAATGGCTGGGAAGCCTCCCGAAAGTCATTCAAACCGACAATTTCATGGTCATCCACTCGTCCTGCCAGCCCCACCCGAACTGGACCTACGTCACCTCCCCGCGCCGCGCCGCCCTCCATTTCCTGTTTCAGAAGGCCGACCTCTGCTTCAATGCGCACAGCCATGTGCCGCTTTTGGCCATGCATCGCCCCGGACACCCCCTGACCATGGAGTACTTCCACAACCTGATCCTGCCCCGCAACGTCCAGGTCATGAACGGCGTCGGCGCCGTCGGCCAGCCGCGGGACGACGACCCCCGCGCCGCCGCCATTCTTTACAACACGACCGCCAACAGCGCCACCCTCCTGCGCGTCAAATACGATGTCGACGCCGCCAAGAAACGCATCCTGGACGCCGGGCTGCCCGCCTCCCTGGCCAGCCGCCTCACGCTGGGAAAGTGACCCTTCCGCCCCTCTCCTCTTCCGTCAAGGTGACCTGCCGATGCCGACTTCACTCAACCATGACCTGATCTCGCTGTTCTACGACGCCGCCAGCATCCGCCGCTGGAACGACCAGATCAACCCCATGGATTTCACCGAACTGGACAAGCAGGCTCACAAGATGATCATCGCCTATGTCCTGGCCAAATTCGCCGACGAGGACCAGTCTGCGCCGGTGAACTGGCTGCGGCTGCTCGAAGGCGGCATCTTCGAGATGCTCCACCGCGTCGTCCTGACCGACATCAAGCCGCCGGTGTTTCACCGCATGATGTCGGAGAAGGGCCGCGAACTCAACCAGTGGGTGGTCGAGCACTTGGCCCCGCACACGGCCGCCGTCAACGGCGGCTTCCACGACCGCCTGCGCCAGCATTTGTTCGACAGCTCCTACGCCCTGCCGGAAAAACGCATCCTCAAGGCCGCGCATTTCCTGGCCACCCAGTGGGAATTCAACATCCTCTATCAGCTTTGTCCGTTCATCAACGGCATCGAGGCGATCCGCCAGGAGATCGAAAACCAGATTGAAGACCACTACGACCTGCTCGGCGTCCAGAAAATCTCCCTCAAGCGGAAAACCGCCGGTTTTGTCGACTTGTGCGGCCAGCTCCGCTTCCAGAAGCGCTGGTCGCAGTCGCCGCGGATTCCGCCGACCTCCGTGCTCGGGCACATGCTGGTCGTCGCCATCTTGACCTATCTGTCCCTGCGGGAGGCCCGGGTCAGCGACGACCGCGTAGTCAACGGCTTTCTGGCCGCCCTGTTCCACGACCTGCCGGAAGTCCTCACCCGCGACATCACCTCGCCGATCAAAGCCGCCGTCGAAGGCCTGGATGACATCATCAAGGAATATGAACGCCGCCAGATGGAAGACCGGCTCCTGCCCCTCCTGCCGCAAAACTGGCACGATGAAATCAGGTACTACACGGAAAACGAATTTGACAACCGCGTCCGCCTGGCCGGCAAAACCGTGCGCGTCGCCACCTTTGAACAGCTCGGCGCCGAGTTCGACCGGCCCGAGAACAAGCCGGTTGACGGCGAAATCATCCGCTGCTGCGACCATCTGGCCGCTTTCATCGAGGCTTCGTTGTCGATCAAGCACGGCATCACCTCCAAGCATCTGGCCGAAGGCGCCGACCGCCTGTTTGCCATGTACCGCACCCGCCAGGTCGGCCCGATCGACTTTGCGGGCGTCTTTGCGGCCTTTGCCCCCGAGCACCTGCAGTAATTTCCTGTTTCCACGCTCATGCTGATTGCATCGATTCTCGCCATTCACCAAGAAGGAGGACACGCATCATGAAAGTCATTGTCATCATGGCCGGCGGCACGGGGGAACGCTTCTGGCCGCTGTCACGTTTCACCCATCCGAAGCAGCTTCTCACCCTGACCGGCAGCGGCCAATCTCTGCTTGAAGAAGCCGTGGAGCGGAGCATGGCCCTGGTGCCTCCGGCCAACATCTACATCGCCACCAGCGTGCACCTGCAGAAGGCCATCCAGGAAGCCGATCTGGGCATCCCGGTCGAGAACGTCATCGCCGAGCCGTGCAAACGCAACACCGCCGGCTGCCTCATCTATGCGGCGGCGACCATCCTGGCGCGGACCAACTTGTCGCCGGAAGAAGTCACCATGGGCGTCCTGACGGCGGACCAGCGCATTCCCGACACCGCGCCGTTCGTCGAAACCATCGGCGCCGCCCTTGAGAGCGCCGAAAACAACGAAGCGCTGATCACCATTGGCATCCAGCCGATCCGTCCGGAAACCGGCTATGGCTACATCGAAATCGCGGAAAACGCCACCCCGGTCGCCAATCCCGGCGGCCGCTCCCTGTTCCGGGTCGCCAGTTTCCGGGAAAAACCGAAGCCCGAAGACGCGGCCAAGTACATCGCCTCCGGCCGTTTTCTTTGGAACAGCGGCATGTTCTTCTGGCGACTGTCCAGCTTCCAGAATGAATTCGGCAAGGCCAACCCGGTCATGGCCGAAACCCTCGAGGACCTGACCGACGCGCTGATGGCCGAGGACCAGGCCCGCGCCGCCAAGATCTTCGACGCCCTGCCGAACATCTCCATCGACTACGCCCTCATGGAAAAGGCCACTCACGTCATGGTCGTCCCCGGCAACTTCATCTGGGACGACGTCGGCGCCTGGGATGCCCTCTACCGGACCTTCCCCACTGACAACAAGGGCAACATCCGCGTCGGCGACCCGGTGCTCATCGACTGCACCGACAGCATCATCTACAACGCCCCCGGCCAAAAGAAAATGGCCGTCGGCGTCGCCGGCCTGAAAGACATGGTCGTCGTGGTCAACGACGACGCCGTCCTGGTCATCCCGAAAGACCGCGCCCAGGACGTGCGCAAAATCGTCATCGCCCTGCGCGACCGCGGCGCCACCCAGCTGTAAACGCCCTGCCGCTTGACGACGGCGCCGCCGATTTCGGGGCGCCGTCGTTTTTCAATCCACCTTTTTCCCCCTGCTGCCATGGCCAAACCCTACCGCCCCATCATGAGCACTCTCGGCTACGTCCTGTCGCCGGAGCGCCGCCGCGTCCTGATGACCTACCGGGTGTTCCGGAATGACGACGAGCAATTCGGCAAATACAACGGGATCGGCGGCCACATGGAGCCGGACGAAGACATCGCCGCCTGCATGATCCGGGAAATCAAGGAGGAAGCCGGCATTGTGCCGACAGCCATGGCCCTGCGCGGGACCGTCAACTGGACCGGCTTCGGCCCCCGGGGCGAAGACTGGCTGGCCTTCATCTTTCTGGTCCAGGCCTTTTCCGGGGAACCGGCCCAGGCCAGCAACGAAGGCCCTCTGCGCTGGGTCGCCATCGACCAGATCACGACCCTGCCCATCTGGGAGGGCGACCGTTATTTCCTGCCTCTGGTCTTTGATGACGACCCGCGGCCCTTTCACGGCTTTCTGCCGTATGACCACGACCGCCCGCTGGGATGGTCGTACACCCGGCTCTGAATTGCCACCCCAAGTCGCCGCCCAAGTAGGCGCCCCAGGCCCTGGGGCGCCCAAACGACTTTCGGCGGCAAGCCCATCCCCGGCACGCCCCAAGTCGCCGCCCCAAGGTCGCCACCCCAAGTCGCCGCCCCAGGCCCTGGGGCGCCCAAACGACTTTCGGCGGCAAGCCCATCCCCGGCACGCCCCACGGCAACGCCCGCGTTTCCGTGACAGGAAAAACCGTCCTTTCCACGGCCCAGACCAGCGGCTACCGGGTCAGTTCCTCCTGGCAGATCAAGGTCCACTCCCGCAGCCGGTCCAGATGCCCCATCAGCGTCTGCAACTCCCGCAGGACGACTTGATAGCTGGCGTCGCCGAGGAGGTCCGCCTGGCTGCGAATTTTCCGACGCAGCTCGCGCGTATCGGGCGGGCAGACGACATCCGAGGCTTTGTGGCGCCACATGATGCAGCAGCGCGAGGCCGCCTTCTCGACCAGGACCCCCAGGTCGGTCCAGCCACTGCAGGTCAGCAGCCGCAAATTGGGAATGCTCAGAACCGCATCCAGCTTGCGGGTCAGATTTTCGCAGCAGCCGTAGCAGACGGCGCCAAAACGCGCAAAAATAGGCCTTTGGTAGTTGAGCAGGAATTCTTCGAACATGGCCGGGCTGACCGGATCGAATTCCTGTGAATTGCCATGAATCCAACAATCCTGCAGCGTCACGACGCCGGTGTCGTTGTCGCGGAGGGGGTCGCTCAGAAACATCGGCCCGTCCGTGTTTGGAATCAACTGGGGGGATTCCTCCAGAACATTGATTAGGTTGAAAACGCCCTGCAGCATGACGCCCATTAGGCGATGGACCTGTTCCGGGGCCAGGATCATGTTCATCATCATTTCCTCCAGCCCGCACAGCTTGGCCGCCTCTGAACAAAGCGTCGCGGCGCTGAAATAACCGCCCAGCGGATTGACCCGCACCGGCATGCTGTCGCCGAGATAATCCTGCAGCCGGTCGCGGCGCGTCGCCGTCGCCGGGGCGTCATAGGCATAGCTCGGCACGCGCAGATGGGCGTAATCGTCCGGCGTCACCACCGTCGGCAGATAGCGCCAGGCGGTGCCGGCGGCGCCAAGCTGTTCGGACTTGATGTCAAAGCCCCATTTGTTGGCCGGGGTGACCTTCAGAACAGGCGCGATGTCGTACGTGGGCAGAACCGGCGTGTCATCGCCGATGGCGCCTTTGATCAAAAGCCGTTTGCAGTAACGCTCCATCTCGCGCAAGTCCTGGTGGCGGCAGACCAGCCAAGATTCCGGCAGCAGTTCCGGCCAACAGCCGACCGGATTGCACCAGATCGGCGGGCGATCCGGCCGGCGCCTCGCCGTGACGTCGCGCCAGCGCCGCCGGATGGCGGCCATGGCCGCGGAATGCGCCATCGCCGAAACCTCGGCCGCCAGATCACGGACCAGCCTGACCTCGTCCCCTTCATCGTGGACAACGGCATTCATGGCCGCCATTTTCTGCTGCAGATATATCATCGCGACGCCCTCGCCATGCTATTTCCCCAACCAGGTGGTTCGAAGACT